>CAYQUY010000082.1:0-9335 GCA_964420755.1 uncultured Anaerolineaceae bacterium | reverse complement strand
AGCACTACAGCCTGCTGCTGCACGCCCCGCCAGAGGCGCGAAAGCGCGATCTGAGTTCGCTGCGCAAACTGCTCTGTTCCTCGGCTCCCGTGAGGAAGGATATGAAGCTGCAGATCATGGACTTCTTCCCGGGCGTTGAGCTCTACGAGGCGTATGGCTCCACCGAGGCGGGGATCGTCACCGTGCTCAAGCCGGAGGATCAGCTGAGGAAGCTTGGCTCGATCGGGTATGAATCGCTGGGAACGGATTTCGTCAAGATCCTGGACGAGGCTGGAAACGAAGTGGTTGTTGGGGAGATCGGCGAACTATTCTCAAGGGGGCCAATGTTGTTTCGTGAGTACCACAAGATGCCCGAGAGAACGGCCGCTGCGTTTCGGGGAGAATGGTTCAGCGCCGGTGACATGGCCAGACGTGACGAGGATGGCTTCTTTGAAATCGTCGATCGCAAGGACAATCTGATCATCACCGGCGGCGAGCATGTCTATCCCAGCGAGGTTGAGAAGGTCATCGGCTCGCACCCGGGGGTCCTGGATGTCGCGGTTATTGGCCTCCCCGACGAGAAGTGGGGGGAGGCGGTGACGGCCTTCGTCATCCCTCGAGATCCTGACGACCCGCCCCAGGTGGAGGAGATCATCTCCTGCTGCAGGGAGAAGTTGGCCAGCTTCAAGCGACCCAAGGCGGTGCATTTCATATCTGAACAAGAGATGCCAAGGACCGGGTCGGGCAAGATACTGCACCGGGCGCTGCGCATGCGGTATGCGGGGGAAGCCCAGGAGAAACCGTGAGCCGGGTGAGGGCACTTCCGGCGAGGGGCAGGGCAAGGGGAGGCTGAGGGCATGGCAGGCGAGCCCAAGATCGCGGTCATTGGGGTCGGACCGGTTGGAGGGATCATCGCTGCGCATCTGGCTCATGCAGGGTACTGGATCGCGGCGTGCGACATCCAGGCGCCTCACCTGGACGCCATCAAGGAAAGAGGCCTGACTGTCACTGGTGTTGCCGAGATGGTCGCTAAGTGCGACCGGGTTGCCTACAAGGTCTCCGAGCTTTCCGGATTGCCTGAGATCGATACGATCATCGTTGCGACCAAGGCGTCCGTTCTCCCGCGGATCGTGCCGGAGATCGCGGCAATCGTTCGGCCCGGGATGAGACTCATCAGTTGTCAGAACGGCCTCGACACCGAGGAGTACCTAGCCGAGACGTTTGGCGCCGACAATGTGTTGCGGCTGATCGTCAACTTCGGCGGCGGTCAGACGGGCGACGGCATTCTCCACATGTCCTTCTTCAATCCACCGAACTATGTCGGGGCAATGACACGCGGAGGCGAGCCGCTGGCCAGCGTGCTGGCCGGGATGCTGACGGACTCGGGCCTTGAGACGCGATTCACAACGGATATCAAGAGGTACGAGTGGGAGAAAGCCATCCTCAACTCCGCCCTCAACCCGATCTGTGCCCTGACCCGTAAGCCAATGAAAGACATGATGGACCTGGAGCAGACCGAGCGGTTGGCGGAGGCGCTGCTGCGGGAGGGGATTGCGGTCGCCAACGCTGCTGGCGTCACCTTCGAGGAGGACTTCCTGGAGAACGGGCTACAGTACCTCAGGAAGGCCGGCTATCACCGTACCTCCATGCACCAGGACATCCTCCGTCAGCTCCCCACTGAGATTCAGTGGATCAGCGGCAAGATCGTCGAGTGGGGCCGCGCCCACCACGTCGAGACGCCCTACAACTTCACGATCGCGGCGCTCGTCCAAGGGCTGGAGATGAAGTCGGGGGCGCCGCAAGGGGAATAGTGCCGGGCGAAGGCGGGGCCCGGGCCGAGGCAGAAGGGCCGGAAAGAAGATGTTCGCGGGGATAGACGTAGGAACGACGACCACAAAGGCTGTCGTCATCGACGCGGCGAAGAGCGTCCTCGGCCGCTTTGTGCGGCGCTCGGGTACCGATCTCGTCTTCTCGGCGAAGCAGGCGTTGGATGAGGCGCTGGCGCAAGCGGAGGTCGGGGTCGACTCAGTCCAGGCCCTCGTGGCGACAGGCTATGGGCGGAGAGTCGTGCCCTTCGCCCACGAAACCCGGACCGAAATCAGCTGCGCCGGCCGTGGCTGCTATCACTACTTCCCCGAAGCGATCACCATCGTGGATATTGGCGGCCAGGATAGCAAGATCGTCAGGCTGGATGCTCAGGGCAGGCTCGTAGGCTTCAAGATGAACCGCAAGTGCGCCGCCGGGACGGGAGCGTTTCTGGAAGAGATCGCTCACAAACTGGACATCCCTATCGGTCAGCTCAACGGCCTGGCTCAGGCAGCCACCGACACCGCGAAGATCGGCAGTTACTGTACCGTCTTCACTGCGACGGAGATCCTGGACCGGATCAGGGCCGGCGAGAGAATCGAAGACATCGTGCGCGGGCTATTCGATTCGATCGCCAAACGGATCCTGGAGATGGACAGCCTTTCCGGCCGGGTAATCATGACCGGCGGTGTGATCGCATTCAACCCTCTTGTGGCGGACATCTTGTCGGAGCGGGCGGGAGTCCGGGTAGAGAGCGCCCCTCACGCGCAAGAGGTCGCAGCATTCGGTGCCGCGCTGTTCGCAGAAGAGGTATATGCGTCGGAGAAATAGACCCACGACATGCAGGCTTCGGGCAACTCTGTGTCGTCCAGAGGCTGCTCCGTGAGGATGGCCACCCCCTGAAGGAGGTTCACATCATGTTCTTCCAGAAATGCTACATCCCCCACGGTGGGTATTGGAGCACTCCGTTCTGCCGCTGGCAGGGGAGCTTCGCCCATCTCAACGCCGTCCCCTTTGCGGCCGAGATCGCCTCGCGCGCCCTCAGGGAGCGGAACATCTCCCCTGAGGCATTCAATGGGCTCTACTTCGGGATCACGGTCCCCCAGAAGCACGCCTTCTATGGCGGGCCCTGGTTGACGGCGCTCATGGGAGCCGGGAAGATCACGGCTCCGATGGTCGGGCAGGCCTGCGCCACCGGGGCCCGTCTGGCGGCCCTGGCCGGATTCGAGATGGAGACAAGTGCCGCTGCCGGGGAGGAGCGGGTGATCCTGACCATCGCTGCTGACCGGTGCTCGAACGGCCCGCACCTGTACTACCCCAACCCGATGGGGCCAGGTGGCACCGGCGACAAGGAAGACTGGGTCCTGGACAACTTCGATCTCGATCCATACGCCGGCAATGCCATGATCGATACCGCCGAGAACGTCGCCAAGGAGGCAGGCATCACTCGAGAGGAGCAGGACGAGGTAACGCTCTTGCGTTACCGGCAGTATGATGACGCGCTCAAGGACAACGCGGCCTTCCTACGCCGCTTCATGACCATCCCCCTCGACGTGAAAGATGCACGCGGACGCAAGGTTCTGGGCACCCTCCAAGGCGATGAGGGCGTGTTTCCGACGACTGCCGAGGGCTTGGCGAAACTCAAGCCGGTCAAGGAGGGTGGCACGATAACCTTTGGGACGCAGACCCATCCGGCCGACGCCAACTGCGGGATGATTGTGTCCACGCGTGAGAAGGCGCGCCAAATGAGCCGTGATCCGGCGATCGAGATTCAGCTGCTGTCGTACGGAGAGGGGCGCGCCAAGAAGGGCTACATGGCTCAGGCTATCATCCCGGCGGCGCGCCAGGCTCTTTCGCGGGCCGGAATCTCCATTGAAGAGGTTCGGGTGATCAAGACCCACAACCCCTTTGCCGTGAATGACATCTACTTCTGCCGCGAGATGGGATTGAAGCCGGAGGCGATGAACCATTACGGTTCCTCTATCGTCTGGGGACATCCGCAAGGTCCCACGGGCCTCCGTCTGATCATCGAGGTGATCGAGGAGTTGATCCTGGTCGGTGGCGGGTACGGCTTGTTCGTCGGCTGCGCGGCTGGCGACACGGCGGCGGGCGTGGTCGTCAAAGTGTCCGGCAAATAGGGGCACGCATCCTGCGGGTGCCAGGAAGAGCAGGCCGAAAGGGACGGCCCCGTGCACGGTATGCCTGATAGGCAGAGACACAGGCGCGAGACGAGCCAGGACAGACGAGGGAGGAAGTCAAGGATGAGTATTAGAGAAGGCCTCCTGAAACTGATGGGGCCAGATAGCTTCTCGGATGATCCCGGGGTCCTCAAGGCATACTCCACAGACTTTAGCCTGGAGCGACCGGGAGCACCGAGCTACGTTGTGAAACCCAAGAGGACGGAAGAGGTTCATCGGGTCATTCAGTTCGCGAATGAGCATTCAATACCGGTGGTCCCTGTCAGTTCCGCTGCACACTTCCACGGCGCCACGGTTCCCAAGCAGGGCGGTATTGTCGTGGACCTAACCGGGATGAACAAGGTGCTCGAGATTGACGAGCTCAACAGAAGGGTGAGGGTGGAAGCGGGGGTAACCTGGAAGCAGCTCGTGAGCGAGCTGGGAGGAAAGGGCCTTAGGATCATCATGCCGCTATTGCCTCACCCTTCGCGTTCCGTCGTCACCGACTACCTCGAGAGAGAAGTGCCGGCCAATACGGTGTATGACTACGGCGAGCCCCTCCAAAGCATGGAAGTGGTTTGGCCCACCGGCGAGGTCTTCAGGACTGGCTCGGCTAGCGTGACGGGCTACCCGGATTCCCCCTCGAAGGGTGGGAACCCATCCGGGCCAGGACTGGATTTCTACCGCTTCCTCCAGGGCGCTCAAGGCACAATGGGGATCGTAACATGGGCGAACCTCAAGATCGAGTACCAGCCCAAGATCGACAAGATCCTTTTGGCCCCTGTTCGTGAACTCGACTACGCCATCGAGTTCGTGTACAGGATTCTTAGGATTCGGGTCGGCCAGGAATGCCTTCTGCTGAACAACATCAATCTGGCCACCATCATCGCAGACGATTGGCCCCGGGAATTCGAGAAGCTGCGCGCCTCCCTGCCACCTTGGACCTTGATTCTGGTGATCAGTGGATTGCAGAGACGCCCGGAGGAGAAGATCCACTACGAGGAACAAGCGCTGGGCGAGATCCTGAGGAATGAATTCCCCGAGATTCACCTTGCCGAGGACCTCTCAGGAGTTCCCAACTTGGGCAGGAAGCTGCTGCCCATGCTTCGCAATCCCTGGCCTGAGCGAGTCACCTACTGGAAGCAGCGCTACAAGGGAGGATGCCAGAGCCTCTTCTTCATCGCCAAGCCCGCCCGCGCCTCGGAATTCATCAGCAGGGTCGAGGAAACGGCTGCCCGACACAGCTACCCCGTAGCCGACATCGGGGGCTATCTGCAGCCCATCGAGCACAACCGGGCCTGTCACCTTGAGTTCACCTTCTTCTATGACCCGGCCAGCCGCTCCGAGGTGGAAAGAGTGAGGAGCCTTTACGCTGAAGCTGCGGAGGTCTTGCTCAGCGCAGGAGCCCTCTTCACCAGGCCCTATGGGAAGGAATTGAGCCGATTGGTCTACCAGAGAGCGGCCGACTACACCATGGCCCTGAGAAGGGTGAAGAAGATCTTCGATCCCAACAACATCATGAATCCCGGGAACCTATGCTTCTAGAGGGGATGAGATGCCCAAGAAGGAAGTAAGTCTTGACGTAACGAATGTAGAGAACTTCATCTTTGACATGAGTCGGTGCGTCAAGTGCAAAGGCTGCACTTGGGTGGACCACATTTACATGCCGGGCGTCAAGTACAGCACAAGATGCCCCAGCGCCACGAGGTACCTGTTCGATTCCTATGGCGCATATGGCAAGATGAGGATCGGGCTGGCGCTGGTCGAGGGCAGGCTGGACTACTCGGACGAACTCCTGAAGATCCTCTATGCCTGCACGCTCTGTGGCGCTTGCGACGTGGGCTGCAAGCGGAACCTCGACCTGGAAATAGAGCTGACCCTCGAGGCTCTCAGGATCAAGGCAGTCAAAGACGGCAGGGGCCCGATGCCGGAACACAAGAGGGTCGCCCAGAACATCAGCGAGAAGCACAACTCTCTCGGCGCCGCCCACAAGAACAGGAGGGCGTGGCTTCATGGGATCAAGCCTTCTGCAAAGGCCGACGTGCTCTACTTTGTCGGCTGCTCTGCGTCCTATTCTCATCCTGAGATCGCCGAGGCGACCGCCAGGATTCTGGAAGCTTCGGGCACTCCGTTCGTGCTGCTGCCGGATGAGTGGTGCTGTGGCAACATGCTCTATTCGGTAGGGATGATTGATGAAGCGCGGGAGTTGGCCCGGCGAAATGCTGAAGCCGTCAGGCAGACCGGAGCCAAGACTCTTCTTCTCAGTTGTGCGGAGGGCTACCGGATGTGGAAGGTTGACTACCCCAAGATTCTGGGGATCTCGACGGCCGATCTGGGCTTCAGGGTAGTCCACCTTGCGGAGCTTGTGGACGAAACGGTCAAGAAGGGAACACTCAAGCTTGCCCATCGGATTGACTTGAGATTGACGTACCACGATCCGTGCAGCATGAGCCGGCTGAGTGAGCCCTGGGCACCCTGGGCAGGCGAACGCGGGCTATGGGGAGTGGTGGATCCTCCGCTGCAGCGCAGACGGGGAACTCACGGGATCTATCAGCCGCCAAGAGATGTCTTGAATTCGATCCCCGGGATACAGCTTGTGGAGATGCCGCGGATGAGGGAGAACGCCTTTTGTTGCGGAGCCGGTCGAGGAACGAAGGAGGCGTTTCCTGACTTCGCCGCCTGGGCGGCGGACCAGAGGTTGGCAGAGGTCGGAGAAGTCGGGGCCGAGGCGCTCGTCTCGGCCTGCCCATGGTGCAAGGGCAACTTCGCCCAGGCCGTCAGCAGGAACCAGGCAAGCCTGCAAGTCTTCGACTTCTCGGAACTCGTGCTCTCAGCAATTGGCGGCGAGGGCTAGAGGGAGCGAGCGATGGCCATATCCAAGGAAGCATACCAAGTGCTGGAATCCATCGTCGGACCCGAATACGTTTCGGCTGACCCGGCCATTTGCGAAGGCTATCGGGCCGGCCCGGCAGGCTACGAGTGCAACCTGGGGTATGAGAGGGTGATGACCCGGGTGCCAGGCTGTGTTGCCATGCCAAGGACGACGGAGGAGGTCCAGAGGCTGGTCAAGGCCTGCAATCGCTATGGAGTTCCCTACGTTCCCTACAGCACCGGATTCTACGGCGCCCGTTCCCATCCGCATGTCCCGGACGCTTTGCTGATAGACCTGAAGAGGATGAACGATCTTGAGGTCGATGACAAGCATCTCTACGCCGTCGTTGGCTCCGGGGTGATCTACTCGCAACTCCAGGAAGAAGCGATGAAGAGGGGAATGTACATCGTGATCGGTGGGGGCGGCTCGCAAGTGTCCGCCATCGCCAACATGATTGGCGACGGATGGTCGCCTCTCAGCTACCGCATTGGCCTGCCTCACCGGCGGATTCTGGGCACGGAACTCGTCTTGCCCGACGGCGAACTGGTCAGGCTCGGTTCGCTGGCTTTCCAGGAGGATCCTTTCTGGGGTGAGGGGCCGGGGCCAGATCTCAGAGGCTTGTTGCGAGGTTTCACCGGCCACAGAGGTTTCCTTGGAATCGTGACCAAGATGGCCATCAAGCTCTTGCCGTTCCAGCCCGAACGGCTCACGCCGACCGGGATCTCGCCCGACACCCATCTGCAGCTGCCAACCAATCGGGTGAGGTGGATCAACTTCACCATGCCAAACAAGGAAGCGATGCGACAGGTCATGGTCCAGATGGCCAATGCCGAGATCGGAGCCGGCGTCACCAAGGTGCCGATCTTCTGGCGCGTGATCGCCCGGGCCAAGTCGAAGGAGGAGTTCTGGGAGCTGTGGTCGAAGGAGACGGAAGAGTCTATTAGGAACTTCCACGTTCTGCGGGTACTGTTGGTGGGCTTCACTTCCGCGGAGCAGCTTGAATACGAAGAGCGAGTCTTGATGGACATCGTGAAGCCGCTAGGCGGAGAGGCGCGGCGAACTCGCCCGACGGACGAATCGTGGTTCAAGAATGCGGATTCGGCTGGGATGTGGCTCATGTGCGGCGGTTATGTCTCCGTGGACTATGTCATCGAGACGCTCGAACACTCCATCCCCCATGGCGAGAACTATGCCGAGCTGAAGAAAGACTACACACCGCCGCTGATGCCGGACTATGGCGACCCCGGGTGGTTCCAGAGTTTCGAGCTGGGGCACCAGGGCTACTCGGAGTTCCTCATTTACTGGGACCCGGACGAAGACACCACTGGGGTTGACCATTTCTATCTGGAGACATCGAAGGAAAACATCCGGAAGCGCTTCTACACATCGCTGCTGGGGGCCCATCAGCCGCTCTATCTGACCGGTCCTGCCTACGGGCCCAACTACCACCTATGGCTCTTGAAGGTGAAGCAGGAGTTCGATCCCAAGTCTGTTTGCCATCCGCCTGTGCCGCTGGCCCATGACGAATTCGTGGAACGGGCGGAGTGGATGAGGCCATTGAAGGATTGGGAAGGGCCGCAGGTTTCGCCCAAACCGTGAGAGCGTGAATCGGATTGCCAAAGCGATCCGAGGAGATCGCGAGGGTCATTCCCGAAGGATTGGTGAGGGCATCAGGAGCATTCGCAGCGGTGGCCAAAGAGAAGATGGTATGTCCCTTCTCCAATCGATTGTGTGAGGAATGCGCCCTCTATCGGGGTCGGCACTACTATCTGTGTTTCTGCCGGAAATACCGGGGGTATCTTGGCACAGCGAGAGAGGCCAGCAAGCAGGATCTCCTGGCAGTTCAGAGAGCAAGACCAAACGGGAGGTTCGAGATCCCGCCAAGCATCCCCACCCGTGCCATCGACCCGTTTGTTATCGATCTCGAAGACTATCGGCGAAAGGAGGATTAGCCAAGCATGCTCATCGAAGGGAAGGTCACTTTGGAAGATGCGCCTATTCAGGAGGTCTGGGAATTCATGCTCAAGCCAGAGACGCTTGCCTCCTGTGTGCCGGGCGCCGAGAAGATGGATGCGATCGACGACAAGACCTATGAAAGCATCGTCAAGCAGAAAGTCGGCCCAATATCCGTGAGGTTCAAGTTCACCACGACTCTGGCCGAGATCGATCCGCCACGGTACCTCAAAGCAGTCGGTCGAGGCGCAGACATTGGCAAGGCCGGGACCTTCACCCAGGAGACCACAGTCAACCTGACCGAGATCTCAAAGGACAAAGTGGAGATATCCTATCGCTCGAATGTCAGCCTGGTCGGCCGTCTGGCCACGTTCGGCGAACGGATCATGCGGGCCAAGGCCAAGGAATTGGAGGCTGCGTTCACCCACAACCTGCAGGAGAGGCTGAAGAGCGAGGTGGCGGGCAAAAGAACCGCATAAGGGGAAGCCATCAATGCGCCGACCGATGGAGTCGACGAGGAGGTAGAAGAGAATGATAAAGGACTTTGA
>CAYQUY010000081.1:4288-9372 GCA_964420755.1 uncultured Anaerolineaceae bacterium | reverse complement strand
ACACAGGATCGCCTGGCTTCCTGGGGAAGGCATCGGGGTGGATGTTCTCGATGCGGCCAGGATCGTGCTGGACAAGATCGACCTGGACGCCGAATACCTGTCCGGCGACATCGGTTGGGAGTTCTGGTGCCACGAAGGTGACGCCCTGCCGGCAAGAACGATCGACCTCCTGAAGCATGTCGACGCGGCCTTGTTCGGCGCCATCACCTCCAAGCCCATCAAGACGGCCCAGGCCGAGCTGGCACCAGAGCTGCAAGGCAAAGGGTTGACCTACCGCTCACCCATTGTCCGCCTGCGCCAGATCTTCGATCTGTACATCTGCCTGCGGCCCTGCAAGGCCTACGTTGGCAATCCGTTGAACTACAGGGACGACATCGACCTCGTGGTCTTCCGTGAGAACACGGAGGATCTGTACTCGGGGGTGGAGTTCGGCCCGGTGCCAGTGGAATTGGCCGAGACGCTGGGTAGACTCTCCGGGCCTTTCGCGCCTTACAGGGACGTACCCCTTGACCAGTACGCCGTTTCGGTGAAGGTCAATACGCGGAAGGGCTCTGAACGGATCGTCCGTGCCGCATTCGAATTCGCTCGGAAGCACCACCGCAAGAGGGTGACCATCGTTCACAAGGCCAATGTGGTGCGCGCCACCGACGGTCTGTTCCTGGACACCGCCCGGGAGGTCGCCAAGGGCTACCCCGAGATCCCGACGGACGACGCCAACGTGGACGCGATGTGCATGTGGCTGCTGAAGAACCCGCAGAACTACGACGTCCTGGTCGCCCCCAACCTGTACGGCGACATCATTTCGGACCTTTGTGCCCAGATGGTCGGCGGGCTCGGCTTTGGCTGCTCGGGCAACATCGGTGAGACGCTGGCAGTGTTCGAGCCGACCCACGGGTCGGCACCCAAGTACGCGGGGCAGTACAAAGTCAATCCCATTGCCACCATCCTGGCCACCAAGATGATGCTCGACTGGCTGGGGGAGACTGAGAAAGGCGCTGGCCTGGAGAAGGCTGTGGCCCGGGTCATCCGGGAGGGCAAGGTCCGCACGTACGATATGGGCGGCTCGAGCACAACGCTGGAAATGGGAGAGGCCATCGCGGCCGCGCTGTAGCCAGCGACTCGGCGGGTTCCTGGAGCGAGGCTTCATGAGAGAAGTCCGGGTTCACGAGGTCGGTCCGCGCGACGGCCTGCAGGTTGAGAAGGGCGTCGTCCCACTCGAGAAGAAGATCGCCTGGATCACCGGGCTGCTGGACTCCGGCATCGACGTCATCCAGCTGGGATCGTTCGTCAGCCCGACGAGAGTCCCCCAGATGGCGGACACCGATGCCCTGTTCCGGCACTTCTCCGAAGCTGGAAAAGGGGGCAGAGCCGCCCTCCTCTCGGCGCTGGTGCTGAACGATAAGGGTCTGGAGCGCGGCCTGGGCTGTGGGGTCGAGATGTTCTGCATGGGCGTCTCCGCCAGCGAGACCCACAGTCAGCGGAATACGGGCATGACTGTGAGCGAAGCGTTGGGCCAGATTGTCCCGATGGCCAAGAAGACGTTGGCAGAAGGGAAACCCGTGCAGGCTTCGGTGCAGTCAGCTTTCGGGTGCGGGTTCGAGGGGCGGGTCCCTGGAAAGAAGGTGTTGGACATCGTCAAGGCCTATCTGGATGCCGGGATTCGGATCGTGAGCCTCGCCGACACGGCCGGCCATGCCCAGCCCATGCAGGTGGAGGAGCTGTATGCCGCCGTCCGCCAGCTCGACCCCACGGTGGAGATGGCGTGCCACTTCCACAACACCTACGGCCTCGGCCTAGCGAACTGCTATGCGGCCCTTAGGAGTGGTGTGACGTACTTCGAGTCGGCCTTCGGCGGGCTGGGCGGCTGCCCATTCACGAAGCTCCCGGCCGGGAACGTCAGCACCGAGGACCTCGTTCACTCCCTGCAGCGCATGGGTTTGCGCCGCGACATCCGACTGGACCGACTGATCGAGGTTGCCCGGCAGGTGAGTGCCTTCTTCGATCGCGACCTGCCGGGCTTGGTCCTGAAGTCCGGCTCAATCGTCGACTTCCGGGGCGCGGAGCCTTAAGGAGGATCGATGGGACTGCTGGAGCGCATCCGCGTTTTGGATCTGACCAACGTCCTCGCCGGGCCGTTCACCACGGGACATCTGGCGCTCCTGGGCGCCGAGGTCATCAAGATCGAGAACCCCGATGGCGGTGACTTGGCCCGAAAGCTGGGGAACGTCCCGGAGCTCAACAGGGCGTCGATGGGCACCAGTTTCCTGGCCCAGAATCCCAACAAGAAGTCCCTGACGCTCAACCTCAAGGCGGAGGAAGGCAAGGAGATCTTCCGCAAGCTGGTCAAGACCGCCGACGTGGTCGTGGAGAACTTTCGCCCCGGGGTGATGGCGCGGCTGGGGTTCGCCTACGAAGAACTGAGCAAGATCAACCCGAGGCTTATCTACTGTGCCATCTCGGGCTTCGGCCAAACCGGCCAGGACGCGTACCGGCCGGCATACGACCAGATCATCCAGGGCCTTTCCGGCGTGATGGCGATTAACGGCGACGAGCGGCTCAACCCTCTTCGTTGCGGTTTTCCCGTCTGCGACACGGTGGGAGGCCTGAACGCGGCCTTTGCCATCATGGCCGCTCTGTATCACCGCGAGCGCACCGGTGAAGGGCAGTTCATCGACATCGCCCTGCTGGATTCCATCATGCCACTTATGGGCTGGGTGGCGGCCAATCTCTTGATCGGAGGACAGCAGCCGGCGCTCCTGGGTAACGACAACTTCACCGCCGCGCCTTCAGGCACCTTCCGCACCAAGGATGGCCACATCAATATCGCTGCCAACCAACAGCAGCAGTGGGAAGACCTGGCGGACACGCTCGGCCTTCCGGAACTGAAGACCGATGCGCGTTTTCAGGAACGGGATACCCGCAAGGCCAACCGCTTCCTGCTGACGCCACTGCTGGAGGCGAAGCTGACTCAGGACACCACAGCCCATTGGGTTGAAATCCTGAACGCCAAAGGCATCCCGTCCGGCGAGATCCTCAGCCTTGAGGCGGCGCTGGCCTCTGAGCAGGCTAGGCACCGCGAGGTCATTGTGGATGTGGATGTTCCTGGCGTAGGCGTCGTCAAGCTCTTCAACCTGACGGCCAAGTTCTCGAAGACGCCGGCTCGGATCGATTCGCCGCCGCCTCACCTCTCCGAGCACAGCGGGGCCATCCTGGACGAGCTCGGCTACAGCGCCGAGCAGGTGACAGCGCTCAAGGAGAAGGCCGTCATTTGAAACGAGAGGCTCGTCGCGAGGAGCACCTGTTGCCGTGGCCGCGGGCGTCGGCGAGGTAGGGTGACCCATGGGCATGACGATGGTTGAAAGGATCCTGGCGCGGGCCGCGGGTCGGCCCGTCGTCGCCGCCGGCGATGTCCTTGAGCCGCGCGTCGACCTGGCCATGTCGCACGAGAACGCCGCGCTGGTCATCAATCAGTTCCTGGAGATCTACCAGGGCACGGGTCTTGAGCCCAGGGTCTGGGACCCCTCCAGGATCGCCGTCATCTTCGACCACCGCGTGCCGGCAGAGAGCTCGAAGACGGCCACCAACCAGAAGAAGGTGCGCGACTTCGTCGCCAGGCAGGGCATCACCAAGTTCCATGATATCCGGGGCGACGAGGGGGGCATCTGCCACCAGATCCTGCCGGAGAACGGATATGTCCGTCCAGGCGCCGTGGTGGTGGGGACGGACAGCCACACAACCAGCCACGGCGCGTTGGGGGCCTTCTCCTTCGGCGTCGGTGCAACGGAGATGGCCGCGGTCTGGGCGCTGGGCTGCATGCTGAACGTGGAGGTTCCCGCGACGATCAAGGTCCAGGTGACCGGCGAGTTCCAGGCGAACGTCCTGCCCAAGGACCTCATCCTCCATCTGATTGGCAGACTCACAAGCGAGGGGGCCACCTTCAAGGTTATTGAGTTCCACGGGCCCGCCATTGCACGCATGTCCACCTCCGGCCGCCTGACTATCTGCAATATGGCAGTCGAGGCCGGGGCGACCTCGGGGATCGTCCCGCCGGATGCTGAGACGCTTCGCTATCTCAAGGAAGAGGCAGGAGTCCAGGAGGCAGTGGCGGTCTTCGGACCAGACAGGGATGCAATGTACGACCAGGTCGTCGAGATTGATGCTTCTGGACTCGATCCGCAGATCGCTTGTCCCCACACGGTGGACAATGTCAAGCCCGTCCAGGATGTGGCCGGAAGGAGGGTCGACCAGATCGTCATCGGGTCCTGCACGAACGGCCGCCTGGATGACATTGCCACCGCCGCCCGGATCCTGAAGGGGAGGAGGGTCGCCCGCAATGTGCGCATGCTGGTCTTCCCGGCCTCGGCGCGCATCTACCGGCAAGCCTTGGAGAAGGGCTACCTGGCGACCCTGATGGAGGCCGGTGCCGTGGTGATGAATTCTGGTTGCGGTCCATGCCTGGGCGTCCACCAGGGCGCTCTGGCTGAGGGAGAAGTGGCGCTGGCGACGACCAACCGGAACTTCAAGGGCCGCATGGGAAACCCCGCTGCTGAAGTGTACCTGTGCTCGCCGGCCGTGGCGGCCGCCAGCGCCATCACAGGTGTGATCACCGACCCGCGTGAGGGAGGTTGACATGCCGACGGTCGTCCTGCGCCTCGGCGATGACGTCTCGACGGACATCATCTATCCGGGCCGCTACATGGCCACCGTCCTGCCCGGCGAAACTCCCGAGTTCGCCTTTGGCGACCTCACGGAATTCAACACCCGCCTGAGGGATGGCAAGATCGCGGCCGGGAGCGTGATCGTGGCAGGCAGGAACTTCGGCTGCGGCTCGTCGCGAGAGCAAGCTGCCTCCTGCCTCAAGGGGCACGACCTGGTTGTGGTCGCCCGGGGCTTCGCGCGAATCTTCTTGCAGAACTCGATCAACCTCGGCCTGCGCACAATCGCCTGCCCGGACATCAATGCGGACGAGGGCGACGAGATCGAGATCCGAGTCGACAGAGTGATCAACAGGACGCGCGACGAGAGCTACGAGGTGGTGCCGCTGCCAGACGGCGAGCGAGTGGGTGCCGGCCCAGGCGCTCGCG
>CAYQUY010000081.1:0-4278 GCA_964420755.1 uncultured Anaerolineaceae bacterium | reverse complement strand
CATGCTGTAGTGCCGCTGCCAGAGGCGCGCCAGGCCATCATCGATGCGGGCGGGCTGATCGCTTTCGCTCGACGTCGAGTACTAGAGCGTGAGAAAGGCATGCGCGGTCCGGAGGGCCGCCAAACGCCTCGGGCTTGATACCGCGGGCGATTCCGCATTGGGGTCATCCGTCGTCGAGTGGAACAGGCTGACATGGAGCGGGCCGCCGCTGTCGGTCCAGGGTACCCAAGCCCGAAGGCGCCAGTAGGCTGGTCGCAGGGGCTACTGGCGGGAGCCGCCAGGCGCGGATTGACGGAGTCGAGGCCGCCCAAGCGACTCGCTGAGGCCAGACGAACCGTCGCCGATTTCCACAAGAACCGCGGGCACCACCGACCTACCTCCGGCGACGCTGGATCACCGACGCTGGGAGGCGGCTGAGTTAGGAACGGAACCCTACGACCACGTCTAGATCTTGCACGACAAGCGACGGCTGAACAAAAGGAGATTGCGCTATGAAGGCCTTAGTCGAAAAGCTGCACATTGGGGATGTCAATCCCGGCGCATGCACAGGCCCGGACGGGTGGATCGCTGACCCCAAAGGGAAGGAGTTGATTTCCTATAACGCAACCACCCGCGAGCCCATAGCCCGCGTCATCCAGGCGACACACGAGACCTATCAGTTGGTGGCCTCTGCCGCCGAAGCCGCGTTCCGGGCTTGGCGTGCTACACCCGCGCCAAAACGTGGCCAGGTGGTGAGGGACTTGCGGCAGGCGCTCCACGAGCTCAAGGAACCGCTGGGCGATCTGGTGAGCCTGGAGATGGGCAAGATTCGCGCCGAGGGGCACGGCGAGGTGCAGGAGATGATCGACATCTGCGACTTCGCGGTAGGCCTCTCGCGTCAACTGTATGGCCTGACCATGCCCTCCGAGCGGCCCCAGCACCGCATGTTTGAGCAATGGCATCCACTGGGTGTGGTGGGCGTCATTACCGCCTTCAACTTCCCTGTTGCTGTCTGGTCCTGGAATGCCGCGATTGCGTCCGTGTGTGGCGACCCGGTGGTCTGGAAACCCTCCAGCTACGCCCCTCTTTGCGCGATAGCTGTCCAGCACATCACCAATCAGGTGATGAGTGATCATGGCTTGCGAGGCATCTTCAATCTGGTCATCGGCGGCGGCAAGGACGTGGGCGAAATGCTGCTCAATGACCAGCGTCTGAAGCTCATCTCCTTCACCGGTTCAACGGCCGTCGGCCATCACGTTTCGGAGGCCGTCGCCGGGCGCTTCGGGCGCACCATCCTGGAGTTGGGCGGCAACAACGCCATCGTGGTCGCCGAGGATGCTGACCTGGACCTAGCTGTCCGGGCGATCCTCTTCGGCGCGGTGGGCACGGCGGGGCAGCGCTGCACGAGCACTCGCCGCATCATCTCCCACCGATCGATCGCCCCCGAGCTATCCCGCCGGCTCGTCGAAGCGTACGCTCAAGTGAAGATCGGTGACCCACTCGCGGAGGGCACACTGATGGGGCCCCTGGTCGCATCGAGCGCCGTCGAGGAGATGCTCGCGGCGCTGAAGCGCGCCACAGCCGATGGCGGCGAAGTCCTGTTTGGCGGCAAGAGGCGGCCTGACTTGGGACCGAACTTCGTCGAGCCGACCATCGTCAGAATGCCCAGCCAGACCGACATCGTCATGCAAGAGACCTTCGCGCCTATTCTCTACCTGCTCGAGTACGAGACGCTGGACGAGGCAATCGCCATCCACAACGGTGTGCCGCAAGGATTGTCGAGCGCGATGTTCACCGAGAGCCTGAGGCACGCGGAGCGCTTCCTCTCCGCTGACGGGTCGGACTGTGGAATCGCCAATGTCAACATCGGCACCTCTGGGGCTGAGATCGGAGGTGCTTTTGGCGGCGAGAAGGAGACCGGCGGAGGGCGCGAATCGGGCTCTGACGCCTGGAAGGCGTACATGCGCCGCCAGACCTGCACCGTCAACTGGTCACCCGAGCTTCCGTTGGCACAGGGGATTGTGTTCGGCCCCTCAGGCGGCTAGAGTCTCATCGACGTAGGATTCACCCTTCTGACCTCCGAAGTCCACGGGACTTCGGAAGTCGGAAGTAGTCGTCACCGTGTCGGTGAGGAACCGCAGGGGTTGAGCCGAGGTCCCGGGATCACACACTCCCCCGAGTGGGAGTCTGCCAGTCTGAGGAAGGGTTTGGGCATGAAGCGACGCAACTCCGGTGGAAATGGATTACAAGAGCGGGGTGGCGTGTTCCCTCGATTGACAGCCCTTCTGAATACGCTGATCGACCGCCTTCAGATCCCCGAAGAGGCCGTGCTCATCGGCACCAGTCTTGTCGTTGGGGTCGGCACCGGCCTGGGGGCGGTGGCGCTGAACCTGCTCATTCGAGCCGTCTCTGACCTGGCGTTCGTGAGGCTACCCCAGGCAGTTCCCGGCCTCGGCCGCTGGACGATCGTCATTATCCCCACTGTGGGGGGTCTGGTGGCTGGCCCTCTGATCTACTTCTTCGCTCGCGAGGCCAAGGGCCACGGTGTTCCCGAGGTGATGCAGGCGATTGCGTTGAAAGGGGGACGGATCCGCCCCATTGTGGGCGTCATCAAGGCCATTGCCTCTGCGCTGACCATCGGGACAGGGGGTTCGGTTGGGCGCGAGGGCCCGATCGTTCAGATCGGCGCTGCCCTCGGGTCTTTCACGGGCCAGACCCTGCGATTGTCGGATGAACGCATCAAGAACCTTGTGGCTTGTGGCGCCGCCGGAGGTATCGCCGCCACATTCAACGCCCCGATTGCCGGCGTCATCTTCGCCCTGGAGATCATTCTGGGAGAACTCAGCATCGGGCATGTCGGCTCCGTGATCATTTCGGCGGTCACCGCCAATACGTTGGGGCGCGCGCTGCTCGGTTCTGCATACGCCTTTCCTGTCCCTCAGCCCTACGCCATCCGCAGCGCATGGGAATTCGGCATCTATGCAGTCTTGGGAGTCCTGGCCGCGCTTGTGGCGACGCTCTTCGTCAAGACCCTCTATGCTGCAGAGGATGCCTTCGAGCGTCAGAAGGTTGTGCCCGAATGGGCTCAGCCCGCGGTCGGAGGCCTGCTGCTAGGTCTAGTCGGCCTTGTCTATCCCCTGCTCTTCCCCCCGCTGGCCTACGAGACGAGCCCCCAGGTCTTTGGCGGCGGTTACGCCCCGATTGCGGCTGCTCTCTCCAATCAGGTGCCGGTGCTCGTAGCCCTTGCGCTGGTCCTCCTCAAGTTGCTTGCCACGGATCTCACTCTCGGATCCGGCGGCTCCGGCGGAATCTTCGCGCCTACGCTCTTCATGGGGTCCATGTTGGGCGTCGTCGTGGGGACGTCGGTGGGAGCCCTCTTCCCCACCGTCGCGGCGCCTGCTGGTGCATATGCCCTAGTGGGCATGGGCGCGGTTTTCGCCGGAGCGGCTCAGGCCCCGATCACGGCCCTCATCATGTTGTTCGAGCTCACGGGTGACTACCGCATCATCCTGCCGCTGATGTTCACCGTGGTCATCTCCGTACTGATATCGCGGCGCCTGCTCCATCAGGAGTCAATCTACACTCTCAAGCTTACCCGGCGCGGCATTCACCTCCAGCGTGGGCGGGATGTCGATATCCTCGAGGGCGTAACGGTCGGGGAGATCATGCAACCCAGTCCCCCCACGTTTTCCTCGGAAGCACATCTGACCGAGGTGTCGGAGACGTTTGGCCAGCTTCGGCGCAGAGGATTCCCGGTGGTCGATGCTACTGGGGCCCTGTGGGGAATCGTGACCGTTGAGGACCTTGATCATGCCGTCGCACAGAACAGTCCGCCGGAGACTCCCGTGGCCTCCTTCGGCACCCCTCGGTCACGTCTGGTGGTTGCGTACCCTGATGAAGCAATGGGAATCGCCCTCGGCCGGATGAGCGCACGAGGCCTTGGGCATCTCCCGGTCGTGGATAGGTCAGAACCGACGCACCTGGTAGGTCTGATCCGGCGCGAGGATGTTGTCCGGGCCTATAGCGTTGCCCTGGCACGGCGGGCAGAGCTTCAGCATCGGGCGAAGCGGATGCAGCTGAGGGACATCGATGGGACGGAGTTCGTCGAGATCGTCATCGCCGAAGGCGACCGAGCGAATGGGAAGTCGGTCGGGGAGATGGCCAAGACCATGCCGCGTGGCTCCATCCTGGTCTCGATCCGTCGCGGAGGCCGCATCCTGATCCCGCACGGTGGTACGGTCTTCCAGGTAGGGGACCAGGTAACGGCATTCACCGAAAGCGGAAGGATCGAAGACCTGC
>CAYQUY010000080.1:0-9385 GCA_964420755.1 uncultured Anaerolineaceae bacterium | reverse complement strand
GTACGACATGATGGCCGCGGACTGCAACCACAACGAGATCGCGCGCAACATGGGCGTGACCATCAGCGCTGCCGGCTATACTTGGACAGTGACAGGTCAGTAACGAATATCGATCGCAGAGGGCAACGGCTCCCGGCGCGCCTGGTGAAGGCCCCGGGAGCCTTCACTTTCGCTGGTGCTCATACTTTCTCCGAAGGCGGCCAAGACAAACATGGTTCATCATCCAGGCAAGCACGAGGTCGAGGCGCAGGATGTCGGCCCATGGCCACCGGCGAGCCGTGTTTGACTCGCCGACCGACGGCCTGGCCGACCAGCGACGATTGCCCATCCAGTCTATACTCGCAGGGCAGGCACGGCCCCAGGCCTTGCCCGTCACAATCCGGGGCCTCGGCCCGCTGCCGAAGCCGGAAAGGGTAAGGGAACCTTGCTTCAGGAGGCGAGGTCATGAAAGCTCAACCCTTGACACGCATTGCGCTGGCCCTCAGCCTGCTTCTGACGGCTGCACTTGCCTGCAATCTGCCTAGTTCGGCCACCACGGAACCTATCGGCCCGGCCGTGACCCAGACGCTCTCCGCCCTGGCCACAATGTCCGCCGGGACGCTGGAGGCACCCTCACCGACCGCCGTCCCACCGGAGGCCTCCCCGATCCCTCCCACGCCCGAGCCACCCACGGCGGAACCAGCCACGGCTACTCCGGTCCCGACCATCGTCCACACAATGATCCCGAGCGCGCCGGGCGCGGTGGATAGCTTTGTGACCGATCGCTCCTCGGCCGCCCTGGCCTCCCAGCGTCGGACGATTGCCGATTACTTCGACCTCAGCCAGTACGAGCGCCCCCTCACCGCTCAGGTCATGGACTACCAACCCTATCTCGACATCACCCGGGCCGAGCTCAGCGCCGCTGAACCCTGGATCTATGTGACCATCTACCTGGAAGGCCAGCCCCCAGCCGACGCTCAGGCGAGCTATGCCGTGGAGATCGACCTGAACCTCGACGGTCGCGGCGAATGGTTGATCACCGCCGCCCTGCCACTCACCACGACCTGGACGACCGATGGCGTCCGCGCTTACCACGACGCCAATCACGACGTCGGCGGGCCCAATCCACTCCGGGCCGATCCTGCTCCGCAGCCGACGGACGGCTACGAGAGCCTCGTCTTCAACCAGGGAGTCGGCCCCGATCCCGACGCAGCCTGGGCGCGGATCTCCCCCTCCGACCCGGCCAGAATCCAGCTCGCCTTCAAGCACAGCCTGATAGCGATGGACACGCAACTGCTCTGGGGCGCCTGGGCCGATGGCGGTCCCCAGAACCCAGCCTGGTTCGACTACAACGATCACTTCTCGATCGACGAGGCCGGCTCGCCCATCCAGGGCAACTCCTTCTACCCGCTCCAGGCCCTGGCCTCAGTCGACAACACCTGCCGCTGGGCTTACGACTTCACCCCGACGGGCTCCGAGCCGGGCGTGTGCCAGATCCCACCCACGCCTACGCCTTCTCCCACGCCCACCAGACCGCCGACGCCGACCGCCACCCGGTACATCATCTACTAAGGGCATGTCAGGAACGGGACCCCGGATGAGCAGACAAATCTGGGGATGCGAGGTTCGCCCGCATCCCCAGATTTGATCGCCTCTTGGCCTTTGGTGTCCCCTGTCAGCCGCCCCCTAGCTGCTTCCCAGCGACCCGATAGATCAACGCGTAATGTGGATCGTCACCCGCCCGCTCTCGGCGCGATTGCCCGCGGAGTCCCAGGCCACGGCGAAGACGACGTGCTCGCCAATCGTGCCCAGCCGCCACCGGGTGGAGTAGGGCGGAGCTGTCGCCGTGGCAACCCCTCGGCCGTCCACGTAGAACTCGACCCTCGCCAGCGACAGGTCGTCCGAGACCTCCACCTGCAGAATCACCCCTAGCCCGAGCGGCCAGGCATAGGACTCCTCCGGCGCAGGCGAGACCAGCCGAATCGACGGCGGCTGGTTGTCGATGGTGACCGGGACGGCGGCGGTCTCCACGCGCCCCCCTTCTTGGACCACCATCAGCTGCAACACGTACAGCCCGCTCAATCCGGCCGTATTCCAGCGGCCCAACCGTCCTGCCTCGACCGGCGTGTCAAGGTCGCTGCCGATTTGCACCCACTGTGTGGGATTCAGCCCCTGCCCGTATTGCAGCCGGTAATAGTCAAAACCATCCGGCCTGGCATCGCCTCGCACTTCCACCTGGCCCCGCAAGACCTCAAACGGTTGAGGTGAAGCGATGTTGACTTCGGGGTCATAGGCCTGCTCATAGATGGTGTCGTACTCTTCAGGTGGCTGGTCGATCCCCGCCTGCCGCGCCCACTGCGCCGCTTCCGGGGGTGGGATCAGATACACTCTCTCCTCGACGAACTCAAGCGGTGTGAAGAGCGTGGCAAGCTTGCCCGTTTCGCGGTTGACGCGGAAGGGCTGGTACAGCGTGTCATAGTAGCTGGGCTCGGTGCCTTGCACGAAGGTCTCCCGCACGACGTTGGGACAGTACGCCGTCGGAAGCAGGCCGGATGGGTCGCAGACCTCGACGAGGCTGATCCCCGCCGGCATCTCCCAGCCCTCGGACGGCTGGTCACGGGTGACATAGCGGGTGACGGCGTTCCAGATCGGCACCGCCCCGTTAAGGGCGCCAATGCCGCGCATGGGCCCTCCGTCCGCGTTGCCGATCCAGACTCCGACAGCTAGCGAGGGCGTGAAACCCACCGTCCAGTTGTCCGCGTCGTTCTCCGTCGTCCCGGTCTGGACAGCAGCCGGCCGACCGACCTCCAGGACGTTGGGGTGGCCGAAGGCCGGCCAGCGTGCCGTCTCATCACTGAGCACATCCTCCATCAGGTATGCCAGCTGCGGGCTGACAACGGCACGTTCTCCGGGAGCGTACTCGTAGATGACCTCTCCGGTAGCGTCCTCGATCCTCAGGATGGCCGAGGGGATCAGACCCGGGGTTCCCGGAGCTTGCCCCTGGCGCTCGACCAGGGCACCGGCCATCGTCCCCCGGTCGGCCAGCACGCCGTAGGCGTAGGTCAGCTCCAGCAGGCTCACCTGCCCACCTTGGCGGGCCAGGCGCGGGCCGTAAGCCGAGAGGTCAGAGCCAAGGGAGGTGACACCCATTTGGCGCGCCGTATGGAGCACATCCTCGACGCCGAGCTGGCCCAGCGTGCGCATGGCCGGGAGGTTGTAGGATCCCGCCAGCGCCGCCCGCATCCGCATGGGCCCGTGGAAGAGGCCGTCCTCGTTGGCCGGATCATAGGTCTGACCTGTGACAGGGTCGGTGAACGTCGTGGGGACATCCAGAACCATCGAGGCCGGGGTGTAGCCAGTGGAGAAGGCGGTCAAATAGATGAATGGGAAGAGGGTCGAGCCAGGCTGGTGCAGGCTATCGACCGCCAGGTTGACCTCCCCGGCCCCGGATTCCTCCGCCGTACCTACTGTGCTAACCAGCGCCAGGATTTCGCCCGTCGTGGGGTCGATGACCACGACCGCTGCCCCCGAGATGGCGTGATCGACGCCAGCGTCACTTGGTCGCAGGGGGGCAAGCAGGCCCGCGGCGACGCAGGCCGAACCGTCGCCAGCTGGAACCGCCTCGCCCGGGTCTGCCCCGGACAGTCGAGCCAGCTGGGTTCGGGACACGCACTCGGCCTGGAGCTGAACGTCGTAGTCCAACGTCGTGGTCACCCGCAGGCCTCCGCGGTGGGCAAATCCCGGCCCCAGAATGTCGGCTAGCTGGCCCAGGGCTATCTGGGAGAAGCCGGCGGCCAGTGAGTTCCCGAGCGGTGGCGGGGGCTCGAAGGTGAGGGATTCCGCCGCGGCCGCCTCCGCCACCGGCGCGTCAAGGTATCCCTCGCGGACCATCGCCTCCAAGACCTGCGCCTGCTGGGCCTTGGCCTGCTGCGGTGCCTCGACAGGGTTGAGCGATGGATCGAGCGGCAGGGCCGCCAGCATCGCCGACTCCGCGAGGCTCAACTCACTGGCGTGCTTGCCGAAGTACGTCAGCGCGGCAGCGTCCATGCCACTGGCTAATTGGCCGTAGTAGGCGCTGTTCAGGTACCACTCCAGGATTTGCCCTCGGGAGTAGGTCCGGATCAGTTCCGAAGCCAGCAGGGCCTCCCGCAGAGCCTGGGCCACCGGAGACCGCTGCTGTTCCCCCGGTGGCAGGAGGGTGTTGCGCGCCAATTGCTGGGCAATCGACGTCCCCTGTGGCACGGGCTGACCGCGCAACGCCGCCACAAGCACTCGCGCCAACCACGCCGGATCGTAGCCTGGGCTGGTCCAGAACTGAGGGTCCTGCAGGGCGATTGTGGCCTGGAGGAGATATTGCGGCGCATGGTCCGGCAGCTGCGGCGCCAGGCGCACGGCGCGCTGGTCAGCCGCGGCAGGGGCAAAGACCTCCATGAGCCGGGTCTGGCCGGTGCGATCGTAGAGGGCAGTGGTTCGGTAGAGGCCGCTGGAGGGATCGAACTGCGCTTCAATCGCCTGCACCGAGGGCAGACCCTCGGTGAGATTGGCAAATGCGAGGGCGCCGATCAGGCTCGCAGTCCCAACGGCGAGGGTGACCAGCGCCGCCAGGACGATGCCGAGGCGTCCGATCCAGCTGCGGGAGTGACGCTGGGCGCCCCGTCTCCGGCGGGCGCGGACAATGTCGAGGCTGGTGGGCATGGGCAGATTCTACACAAGGAACCGCGTCTGCGGGTGAGGACACATCGTCCAACCTGCGAGACCGGTCAAAATCCGGCCGTCGCTGACTGCAACGACCTTGGAATTGCAGATACCATGCCCCGCCCTGCCACTCGATCCGAAGACCCTGTCCACCTTGACGTCCGCGCCTGCCGGCGTGACGCCGGACTGGTGCTCGGCCAGGGGACGTCTCAACTGGGCGACAAGAGGCCCCCTCGCCTGGGGACGAGAATGGTATATTGGAGCCCTGACCCGGCAAGTGGGGCTCTCTGGTCAGACCCTTGGCAGCTCTCAGGAGATGAACGCTCCCCATGTCCAAGCCGCCGGACTACCACATCCATACTCGCTTCTCCAGCGACTGTCTCGTCGAGATGTCTGAGATGTGTCGGGCGGCCGTCGATCGGGGCCTCTCGGAGATCGGCTTCACCGAACACCTTGACCTCGACCCCGGGGATGCCGACTTGCCCCCCTACCGTATCGAGGCCTGGTGGGAGGAGATCGAGCGCTGCCGACATGCATTCAAGGGGTTGTTGACCATCCGCGCCGGGATCGAGCTGGGTGAGCCGCATCGCTATCCGAAGACCGTTCAAGGCGTTCTCCAGCGGTTCCCCTGGGATTACGCTCTGGGCGCCCTGCATTGGGTCGATTCGGAACTCATTTTTCACGAAGCCTACTTCCAGCGCTCAGCTGAGCGCGCTTACCTCGACTACTTCGAAGAGCTAGGGCGGATGGCCGAGGCCGGCGGGTTCGACATCCTTGCCCATCTCGACGTGGTCAAGCGCTACGCGGTTGAGCACTACGGACGGTACGATCCGGCGCGCTATGAAAGGGAGATCCGGGGAGTCCTGCGAACCTGTGTCGCCCGGGGCATCGCCCTGGAGGTCAACACCTGTACCCTCCGCCGGCCAATCGGCGAGATGTCGCCCGACCGCACCGTGATCGACTGGTACCGCGAGGCTGGCGGGCGCTGGGTGACGCTCGGATCGGATGCACACCTTGCCCAGGATGTGGGGGCCGGCTTCGATCGCGCGGTCGCCACAGTTCAGGCGGCTGGTTTTGAGCACCTGGCGCGCTTCGAGCGCCGCCAACCCAGCCCGCTGCCGCTTCCGGCGACACCAGCTTCGTCGTGAGCTGACGCCCAACCGCGGATCGGCGCTCGCATCCCGATCGCCCTGTGAAAGTCGCGGGGCTGGACAACAAGCCCGAGGGAGCCTTGGCGCTCCAGGCTCATCGTGTGCTACTATTCCCGGCCGCAGGGTCGCCCCCGCCCGCTGGCTGGCCCGAGCCAAGAGGTTGAGCCAATGATCCACCTCACCGGCCTGCAGAAGGTCATCGGCCAGCAGACCGTGATCGACATCCCCGCCTTGCGGGTGGAGGCCGGGGAGATCCTCGCGTTGGTTGGACCAGCAGGGAGCGGCAAAGCGACCCTGCTGGACCTCCTCATTGGACGGATCCAGCCCTCTGCCGGCCGTGTGCGCGCCGCGGACGTAGATCCACGCGCCGAGCCCGAGGAGTTCCACCGGCGGGTGGGCGTCCTCTTCTTCGATGATGGCCTGTACCCGTCTCTCTCGCCCCTGCAGAACCTTCGCTTCTTCTGTCGGCTTCAGGACCTGCCGATGACCCGGGCTGACGAAGTGCTCGAGCAGGTTGGGCTGGCCGACCAGGCCCGGGCCAAGCTTCATAGGCTGCCCGCCAGCCTGCTCCGCCGACTGGCTTTCGGACGGACCATCCTGCACCACCCTTCTGACCTGATCCTCATGGAGCCCTTCGCCCGCTGCGACGAGCCTTCCATCTCGGTCTTGTCCGGTCTGCTCCGTCAGTTTGCCGACGCGGGTGCCGCTGTGCTGTTCCTGGCTGAGGACGCGGCCCACCTCGCCGGGGCCTGTGACAGGGTGGACCTTCTGCAGCAGGGGAGAGTTGTCGCCTCCCCCTACCCTGCACCGGAGCAGGCCGCCGCCCAGGCTTTCAAGATCCCCGTGCGTCTCGAGGGAAGTGTGGCCCTGGTCAATCCGGCGGAGATCTACTTTGCCGAGGCGGAGGAAGGCCGAGCCTACCTCGTCACGACCGACGGCCGGATGCCAACCCAGTTCACCCTGTCCGACCTGGAACAGCGGCTCGGCCGCAGTGGATTCTTCCGCGCCCACCGCGGCTACTTGGTCAACATGCAGCATATCAAAGAGGTCATCCCCTTCACCCGCAACAGTTTCAGCCTGCGGCTCGACGATGCCGCCGGCACGCTCATCCCTCTGAGCAAGGCTGCGGCTGCCGAGCTGCGCACACTGCTCGGATACTGAGCCGCCCCAAGAAGCAAGCAGCATCGACGACTCCCTGCCGCTCATCCAGGATGCTGACCTCCGCGGCCTGCCCTGATTGCGCCCAAACCCCTGGGCGGTTCCCCACATACGCGCGATCGGACAAGAACTGTGAGGCCACGCCTGAACCGGGCATCCAATCTAGCGGCCATCGGCGGCCGGGCTCCGGCGTTGCGGATGCTCCGTTCAGCCCCTGCAAAGCGCCATTCAGCCGGAATCTGTTGCGCAGCCTCTTCCTTTTGGCTATCGTGTGGCTAGAAGGGACGGAAGCGACAAGGGAGGGTACCGTGAGCGCAATTGAAGCCACTAACTTGACCCGCAACTTCAACGGCCTGTGCGCCGTCGATCACATCAACTTCACGGTGGAGCCCGGGGAGGTCTTCGGCTTCCTGGGACCCAACGGGGCGGGTAAGACGACCACCATCCGAATGCTTACTGGCCAGCTGCGGCCAACCGACGGCGTGGCGAAGGTGGTGGGCTGCGATGTAGTGGAAGAGCGGGAGAGGCTGAAGCCGCAGATCGGCGTCGTCTGGGAGTACCAGAACCTCTACGAGCGCCTGTCGGCCACCGACAACCTCCTGTTCGCCGCCCGCCTGTACGGCGTCGATCGTCGGCGGGTCGGCGAGGTGCTCGAGTTTGTCGGGCTCAGTGCGCGGGCCAAGGATCGGTTAAAGGAGTACTCCAATGGCATGAAGCAGCGATTGTTGATCGCCCGAGCCCTGCTCCACGGCCCACGGGTGCTCTTCCTGGACGAGCCCACCCGTGGCCTCGACCCGGGTGTGGCGCGTGACATTCGAGGGCTGGTGACGGAGCTCGCCCGGGACGGCACAACGATCTTCCTGACCACGCACTACATGGAGGAGGCCGACCGATTGAGTAACCGTGTGGCCATCCTTGACCGTGGCAAGATCGTCGGCTTGGATGCGCCGGCGCAGCTCAAGCTCGCCCATGGCCAGGCTTCGCTCGAGGACGTCTTCCTCCGTTTGACCGGGCGGGAATTCGCTCAGGGCTGAAAGGAGGAGTGATGAAACCACTCGAGTCACTCACCGAGACAACCTTGCTGTGGAAGCAGCCCAAGTGGTCCGTCGACCACTACGAGCTGTGGTCCGGTGAGGACCAGTTGGGCGAGCTCTATTGGACCAAGTGCCTTTCCGATGAGGCCATCGCCCGCTTCGGCGGGTCGACCTGGATCCTGGATCGGCGGGGCTTCTTCCGGGACCGCGTGGTGGCCGTCGAGTTTGGCTCCAAGGCTTTGGCGGCCAGCTTCACCTTTGACTGGCTTAACGACGGAGAGCTGCTTCTACCGGACGGCCGCGCCTTCCACTGGTACCGCACGAAGATCCTGGACACCGCCTGGGCTCTGGTCCAAAAGGCCGGCAGCGCGGTGTTCGAGATCCAGCTGGGGATGAAGTGGCTCAAGCATCAGGCCACTGTGAGGCTTTCGCCGGATGCGCAGGCGATCCCCAAACTCGCCCTCCTGCTCTGTCTGGGGTTGTACCTAAGCGTCTGTACAATGCACGATTCAGCCGCCGCCGCTGCTGTGGTGGCCTCAACCGCGGCGTGCTCTTGAAGGTGAGGTTGACATGACATTCCGCTGGAGTGCCTTGGCAGAGCGTGCCCGTGTGACCTGGGCCATCGCGGCCAAGGACATCGTGGCGGCATTGAAGAGCAAGAACACGCTGCCCGTTCTGTTCTCATCCCTGTTCATCGTGGTCATGTACCGGATGCTGCCGGTGCTGAACGGGAGCACGGATTCTCTGTCCGTCCTGATCTACGACGCCGACCGGTCCTCCCTGCCTGGCTACCTTGAGAACAGCGCGGCCGTCACTGCCCGCACCGGGTACGAAAGCCGGGAAGCCATGCTGGAAGCGCTTGCCAGGAGTGACGTCCTCGAGTTGGGCCTTGTGATCCCGGAGGGCTTCGACCAGTCTCTGGCGGCCGGGAACGCAATGCCGCTGTTGGGCTATGTTGCCTACTGGATGTCCGACAGCCAGGCAGCTGCCGTGCGGCAGTCCGTCGCGGCGGAGATCAGCAGCACGATTGGCCGCTCGCTTGTCATCGATCTGCAGGCGGAAAGGGCCTACACGGATCCAGGGACGAATGGCGCCGGGACGCAGGCCGCCATGGCCCTGATCTTCGGCTTGGCCATGATTGGGGTCACCATGGTCCCACACCTGATGCTGGAGGAGAAGCAATCGCGTACCCTCGAGGTCCTGCTGACTTCTCCGGCCAGCGAGGCCCAGGTCATCCTCGCGAAAGCGACTGCCGGGGTGTTCTACTGCTTCCTGGCAGCGGTGGTGACCCTGGGGCTCAACCACAACCTCATCGTCCATTGGGGGCTGACGTTCCTGGCGACGCTGTGTTTCTCCTTGTTTGTGGTC
>CAYQUY010000079.1:0-9425 GCA_964420755.1 uncultured Anaerolineaceae bacterium | reverse complement strand
GCTTGCCCTGGTCTATCACCTGGCGGCCAGGCTGGGGCTCAGGATGGCCTACGTCCAGGCCAACACTTCCCCCGTCTGGCCTCCCACCGGGATCGCCCTTGCGGCACTGCTCATCTTCGGCTATCCGGTGTGGCCGGGTATCAGCCTGGGGGTACTACTGGGCTCAGTGCTGACAGGTGCTCCAGCCAACCTCGCCGTGGGCATGACGATCGGGAACACGCTGGAGGCTCTGGCCGGGGCATACCTTCTGCGACGGTTCGTCGCATTCCACAACGCCATCGACCGCGTCCAGGACGTCGTTGGCCTTGCCCTCGTCGCCTCGCTGAGCACCGCGATCAGCGCCTCGGTCGGCGCCGCCACGTTGATGCTGACCGGGTTGGGCCGCCCGGAGGACTTCGGCGGCATCTGGATCACCTGGTGGATCGGCGACCTCCTGGGCGCGCTGGTCGTCGCCCCTGCAATCCTGGTGTGGGTCACGTCTGAGGCCAACGGGCCCAAACGGGGACGGCTGGCCGAGGGCGGCGCCCTGTTCGCCCTACTTGCATTCGTCACTTGGTACGTCTTCGGCAATCGCCCGACAACGAGCATCTATCACCAGGCCCTGATCTACCTGGTCTTTCCTTTCATCATCTGGGCTGCCCTTCGTCTCGGCCAGCGGGGCTCCACGACTGCCGTGGTTCTTGTCTCGGGAATCGCAATCTGGGGAACCCTTCAAAGCATTGGTCCATTTTCCCTTCAGTCCAAGAACGACAGCCTGGTGCTGCTCCAGACCTTCATGGGTGTCGTATCCCTGACGGCTCTGATCCTTGCCGCGGCGACCATTGAACGAAGCAAGGCCGACAGGTCGCTGCGCCAGCGGGCCCATGAATTGACGACGCTCAACGACGCTTCCAAGACCTTCCTGGGATACTCCAACATCTCCGACATCCACAGAGCCGTCTGTAAGCTTGCGGTTACCCGCCTCGGGCTCGATGCCGCCTGGATCGAGACGGCTGGCCAAGGGGGATCCTCGGAGGGTCCTACCGTCGCCTACGGCCTGCCCAGCGAGGCAATCCCCGCCCTCAAGTCGCAGTGGAATCGAGGCCCGTCTTCAGCAGGCGAAGGACAATGCGAGATCCGTAGCACTAGTAGCGTCTCCCATGCCGAGCCCATCTCAGATGCCACATATCGGTCGTACACGTCAATCCCGCTCGTCTTCGGCGGCAAACCTCTGGGGGCGCTCAGCCTGGTTAGCAAGAGCAGCTCCTTCTTCACCAAGGAACGCATGCTCCTCCTCCAATCCTACGCCAACCTGGTGGCTGTGGTCGTCCAGAATGGATGGCTCTTCGAGGAGGTCCGCCACAGCAATCGGCAGCTCCATGCTCTTTCTCAACGCCTCATGCAAGCTCAAGAGGAGGAGCGCCTCCACCTCTCGCGCGAACTGCACGACGAGTCCGGGCAACTGCTCGCCAGCCTGATGGTCCAGCTCGGACTGCTGGAGCGGGACGCGGACGAGCCGGAAATGGTACAGAAGAGGCTGGCGGATCTCAGATCGGTGACTAGCGAACTCCAGGGCGACCTGCACAAGCTCGCCGTCGACCTGCGCCCGGCTAGCCTTGATCACCTCGGCCTCGTGACGGCTTTGGAGCAATACACGCGCGAATTCGGCAGGCAGTATGCCGTGAAGGTCGAGTTTGAGGCAGTAGGGATGCAGGAGGGACGCCTGCCCATTGACGTGGAGACAGCGCTATTCCGGATCGTCCAGGAATCACTGACCAACGTCGTCCTGCATGCCCGGGCCACCCATGTTGACGTACTGCTCAGCCAGCGAGCGGCTCACGTGGCTGCCACTATCGAGGACAACGGCATCGGCTTCGTTCCGACTTCGCCGACGTTCGAAGACCACCTGGGCCTCTTCGGGATGAGGGAACGGGTCGAAATGCTGGGCGGCAAGTTCACCGTTGAGAGCTCCCCTGGCAAGGGGACAACGGTCAATGTGGAGATACCCTACAATGCCCAGGATCCTCATCGCTGACGACCATGCCATTGTGCGAACAGGATTGCGAACCCTGCTGAGGGCTGAGCCCAGCATGGAGCTCGTCGGTGAGGCGACCGGAGGATATGAGGCTTTGGAGCTGGTAGAGAAGACACGCCCGGACATCCTCCTGCTCGATCTTAGCATGCCAGACCTGGACGGCATCTCCGTCACCAAGGAGACCAAGCGGCGTGTACCGGATGTGCGTGTCATGATCCTGACTATCCATGAGGACCAGGCCATGCTTAGGGAGGCGCTCCGGGCCGGCGCCTCCGGATACGTCCTGAAGCAGGCAGCAGAGAGCGAGCTCATCTCGGCCATCAACGTCCTGATGCGGGGAGACATGTATGTCGACCCAGCGATGATGCGAGACCTGCTGAAGGAAGCGGTGGACCAGCAGGTCAGGCCGCCCAACGGGGCCGAGGAACCCCTGACCCCACGAGAGACAGAAGTCCTAAAGTACCTTGTGCGTGGTTACACCAGCCGCCAGATTGGCGAGGAGTTGAGCATTAGCGTCCGGACAGTGGAAGGGCACCGCTCGAACCTTTCCGCCAAGCTCGGCATCCAAAGCCGCGCCGACTTCGTCCGATACGCTCGTGAGCATGGTCTGATCGACTAGATCGGCGTCCCTCTCCCCCTGGCCACGTAAAACCTACGCCATCGGGGCAAGTAGTTATCCCCTATCTCTCCCCCTCGGAAACCCCCACAATCTACGGCTGCCTTGATCCGCCGGTCCGCCTAAGATAGGTCTGATCGCAGTTGGTGCTCGCTCCCTGCGGAGCGAGCAGGTGTGCCGCGGGGTGCTCTCATGCCAAGCCAGTTCACGATTTCGGGCCAGACACTCCCCATTATCCACATGAGAGGGATCCGCAAGGCCTTCCCTGGCGTGGTCGCCAACGATCAGATTGATCTCGACCTCTACCCTTCGGAGATCCACGCGATCCTGGGGGAGAACGGTGCTGGGAAGACCACCCTGATGAAGATCCTGTATGGCTTCTATCATGCCGATGCCGGCCAAATCACGCTGGGCGACCGAGTGTTGGCGATCCAGAGCCCTGCCGACGCTAGGGCTGCGAAGATCGGCATGGTTTTCCAAGAGTTCACTCTGATCCCCGCCTTTACCGTCGCTGAGAACATCGCCCTGTTCCTTCCGGAGCTCGACCCCGTGATCGATCTGAAGGCCGTCCGCCGACGGATTGAGGATTTCTCCTCCCAATATTCCTTGGAGGTCAATCCAGACGCCTTGGTGTCTGACCTGTCCATCGGCGAGCAACAGAAGGTCGAGCTATTGAAGCTGCTCCTGTCGAACGCCCGGGTGCTCATCCTGGATGAGCCGACCCGCGTGTTGGCACCGCACGAAGTCCAGTCACTCCTAAGCGTGTTGGCTTCGCTGCGTGACGACGGCTACGCCATTGTCTTCATCACTCACAAGCTGAAGGAAGTTATGAGATGCGCTGACCGCATCACCGTCCTTCGCCACGGACGCAGGAGCGGGACGCTGCTCAAGAAGGAGGCCAGCGAGGACAAGCTGCTGAGCCTGATGTTTGAGAGGGAACTCCCCGGAATTGAGGTCAAGAAGCTTGCCACTCCAGATCGCGGCCTGCCGGCGTTGGAGCTCCGCGGCATCTGCACGCGAGCGGAGGGTGCCGAGACCGCATTGAGAGACCTTCAGCTCAAGATCTGCCCGGGCGAGATCGTGGGCGTCGCCGGAGTCTCCGGCAATGGGCAGAGAGAGCTGGCAGACCTGATCCTCGGCATGAAGCACCCAGAAGCCGGCTCGAAACTCATGTTCGGTGAAGATGTAACCCGGGAATCGGTGCGGTCGCTGCGCCAGCGCGGCATGTGCTTCATCCCCGAGAACCCACTGGCCATGGCCTCGGTCCCGTTCATGCAGGTCGCGGAGAACATGGCCCTGACGCGCACCCGGCGTTACCAGAGGTTTGGAGGTCTGGTGATGGACTGGCAGGCCGTGCGTGAGGACTTCCTCCAATCGTCAACGAGATTGGGATACTCCCTCCCCCTCTATGCGCCGGCGCGGTCCTTGTCGGGCGGAAACGTCCAGCGCATGGTCATCGTTCGAGAGATGGCTCAAGACCCTCGCCTGATAGTCGCCTCCTACCTGACACGCGGTCTTGACGTCCAGAGCGCGATCGCTGCCCGGCAGGCGCTCCTTCAGGCCCGCGATAAGGGCGCGGGCATTCTGCTGATATCGGAGGACCTCGAGGAACTCTTCATGCTGAGCGGCCGGCTGGTCGTCCTGTTCGGAGGAGGAATCGTCGGAGTGTTCAAGCCGGAGGAGACAGATCTCTTCAAAGTGGGTCACCTGATGACGGGATCCGAGATTCGCCATGCCCCCGCGATCTGATCCACCCCAACGATCCGTTTCGATCGGCAGGAGAGCCTTGAACGGGCTGCTTCGCTACGGCCTCATGATCTTCATAGCGCTGGTGCTCTTCGGCCTCATTCTACTTGTTTCCGGCAGGAGCCCGATCGGCTCGTACAGGGACATCTTCACCTCGACGCTGGGCAGCGCGTACGGCTTCTCCGAAGTCCTGGTGGCCATGACGCCCATGCTCCTCACGGCCCTGGCCGTTGCCCTGCCTTCCAGGATCGGCCTCATCAACGTTGGTGTCGAAGGCCAACTCTACATGGGAGCCTGCTTCGCAACCTGGGGGGCACTCACGTTCAGCGACCTGCCCGCCTGGGTTCTCTTGCCTGGGATGGCCCTGCTGGGGATGATCGGCGGCGGCCTGTGGGCGTTGATCCCGGGCATCCTGCGCGCAATGGGTCTGGTGAACGAGACCATCACCACCCTTCTGATGAACTCGGTAGCCCCGATGCTCGTCTCCTTCGCCGTGTTCGGGTTCTGGCATTCGCCCATGGACACCAACAAGACGCCCAACTTCGCCCCCTCGGCCCGGCTGCCTACCCTGTTCGGCACCCGAGTCGACCTGAGCCTGCTCATCGGCCTCGCTCTCCTGGTGCTCTTCTGGTTCTTCATGAAGTCCACCCGTTGGGGGTTGGAGATGCGCGCCATTGGCGGCAACCCACAGGCGGCGCTCCGCAACGGGATCCCCTACCGGACTTACGTGATTTCGGCCCTGTGCGTCGGTGGCGCAATCGCCGGGCTTGCCGGCATGGCACAGGTGTCGGGCTTCTATGGGGTCCTCCTGGCGAACTTCTCCCGCGGCACGGGCTTCATGGGCTTCCTGATCAGTTGGCTTGCGGGAGGGGACCCGCTGGGCATTGTTGTGACATCCTTTGTCGTCGCCGTGATCACAAGTGGGGGCAATCTGCTGCAGCTGACGCGCGACCTTCCCTACGCGATGATCAACATCCTCCTGGCCCTCACCCTGTTCGTGGTCCTGGCCAAGCCCCAGCTGGCCCGGAGAAGGAAGCCAGCGTGACGTTTCTGTCCGCACTGGGTGTTCTCTCCAGCGCGATCTTCTCGGGCACCTCTCTGCTCTACACCACACTGGGTGAGATCTTCGACCAGCGTTCTGGCACCGTCAACCTCGGGCTGGAAGGGGTCTTGCTGGTCAGCGCCTCGGCTGGGTTCTCGGTCACCTTCATCACCGGCAATCCGTATCTGGGCGTGCTGGTCTCGGCACTAGCCGGCGGGTTGATGAACTTGATCCTGGGCTACCTGACCATCACCCGGCGGGCCAGCCAGTTGGCCAGTGGTCTGGCGCTGATGTTCTTTGGCTTCGGCCTGAGCGCATGGATCGGCAGGCCCTACGTGGGCGCGAGGATCACGGGTTTGCCACGACTTCCCCTGCCTGGCGTGTCCGCCCTTCCCGTCTTGTACCGCTCGCTCTTCCAGTTCGACCCGTTGATCTACCTGGTTCTTCCGGCGGCCGTCCTGGCGTGGTGGCTGCTCTTCCGCACGCGTTGGGGGCTTGGCCTGCGGGCAGTCGGCGAGAGCGCCGACGCCGCCTTCGCCTCTGGCCGAGACCCACGCCTGATCCGCTATCAAGCGCTGTTCGTGGGAGGTCTGTTCGCCGGTCTGGGGGCAGCTCATCTCTCGATCGCCTACGCCATGAACTGGACCGAGTACATGACGGCCGGCCGCGGGTTCATCGCCGTGGCCCTGGTGATCTTCTCCAAGTGGCATCCGATCCGGGCCATCGTCGGAGCCCTGCTGTTCAGCGGCGCGGTCGCCTTTCAGCTGCTGCTGCAGTCCAGTGGCATTCACATCTCACCCTTCCTTCTGGACACGATCCCCTACGTCTTGACGATCGCGGTCCTGATTGCCTGGGGCGGCACCCGTCGCCATTCTGCCCCCGCGAGCCTTGGACGTGTGTACCAGGGCACCGAGTGAGAAAGGAGTGGACAACGTAAGGAATCCGCCAAGTGCAACGCACGCAACTGTCGTCTGATTCAACCACATAGGTCATGCCGACTTGAGGAGAAGAAGCCATGAAAACCGTCATGCACTCCGTGGTTGCCCTGCTGGTAGCCGCCGCCCTCATGCTCGCAGCCTGCGGCCAAGCTCCAGCGACAACCGAAGCCCCTGTTGTACCCACCTCTCCACCGGAGGTGGAGCCAACCCTCGAACCAACGGTCCCGCCGACCGAGGCCGCCCCGTGCCTCATCATAGGCGCTCTGTACGGTGGCCCGATCACCGATGCCGGCTACAACCAGGCCATGCACGAAAGCGTCATGGCCATTCAGGAGAGCATCCCCTGCGTGCAGATCATCGAGGCCGAAAACGTCCCCGATGAGGCCGGCGCCACCTCGACGATGGAGAACATGATCCAGCAGGGGGCGACGATGATCATCGCCACTGCCTTCAACCATCAGTATCCGGCCCTGACGCTTTCGCAGGCGCACCCCGATGTCATCTTCGAGCACGCCGGCGGCTGGGAGATGGGCCCCAATTTCGCCAACTTCTTCGGCGAGCCTCCGGACACCTGGTACATGATGGGTGTCGCGGCCGGACTGATGACCGAGACCAACAAACTCGGTTTCGTGGCCGCCTTCCCACTCGGGTGGACCTCCACTTTCATCAACGCCTTCGAGCTGGGCGCCCAGTCCGTCAATCCCGACGCCCAGACCATCGTGGCCTACACCTTCGCCTGGGGTGATGCCGCCAAGGAAGCGGAGACCACCAACTCGCTCATCAACCAGGGCGTCGATGTCATCACCATGCATGTCGACTCGCCCGCGACGGTGATCTCGACCGCCGAGTCCCGCGGCGTGTACTCCATCGGCTTCCAGTCGCTTGCTGCCCAGCAGTTCGCGCCCGAGTACTGGATCACCGGTATCGGCTACACCCTCGGGGACACCCTCACCTGGCTTGCCTCCACCGTCATCGACGGCACCTGGACGCCCATCTTCCTGCGCTGCGGCATCGCCGACGGCTGCATGGCGATGGCGCCGTTCGGACCCAATGTGCCCCAGGATGTCCAGGATCAGGTCAACCAGGTCCTGGCTGAAATCGAGGCCGGCACGCTTGTCGTATTCGCGGGCCCGATCGTGGATCAGGATGGGAACGTTCGGATCGCAGAAGGTGAGGTGTTGAGCGAGGACGCCATGAGCTCCGTGGATTGGTTCGTCCAGGGTGTGATCGGAAGCCCTCAGTAGCACCGTCAGCCATCTCAGCCCTGGCTCATCGGCAGGGGGAATGCCTCCTGCCGATGAGCCCCCTGCCATGCAGACAGAAGCTGTGCCGGCCCAACCTCGGATCGCAGTCTACCGCTTAGGCGAGACGGCCCGTTCCCTTCTCTCCCCGGGCTCGCGCGGGAAGGTGTTTGCCACAATCTCGGCCGCCATCTACATGACGAGCCTCAAGGGTGACCTCCTATGGCTCGCGGCGGAAGGCTCGGCGATGCACCGCCGCTGCGTTCAGGTAGTGGGCCCTCTTCCGAGAATCCACGCCGATACCGAGTATGCCGTAGCCGATCGACACCTGGCTCTTGGCCCTGATCTCATCCTCGACTTCAGCCGCGCCCCAAGATGGCCGCTGGCGCCTACTTCCTTCCTGCGAACCCCGCCAGCCTCCACGCTCCCCGGCCTCTTGTCCGCAGCTTTCTCTGTGCTCATCGACTTGCCATCCCCCAAGGGTTTCGGGGGCCTCATTCCACGCATCCTGTCCGGTGCCAACGACGGGATCCCGTCATCGCCCGTTGTGTGGCTGGCGCCCGCCGTCCGGCGCGCCTGGCCCGCCGTGCGCAACGTCGTCCGAGCCTGCCTCAGCCTTGACTTCCCGCGCCTCCTCGAGCACGCCGAGGAACTCATCGGACTCGGTGAAGGCTTGACGCCCTCGGGCGACGATTTCGTCGGAGGTCTTTTGTTCTGGCTGTCGGCGTGGGGGAATGCGTACGCTCGTCCCAGCCCTCTGGAGTCTTCTGACCTCGTCTCCTTCCTGGAAAGGTCGAAGCCCCTCACCAACCTCATCAGCTTCACCTTGCTTGCCGACCATGCGGAGGGTCATTCCTTCGAGGCGCTTCATCACCTTACGGATGCTCTCCTGACTGGGCAGGACGGCGAGCGCATCCGTCAACGGGCCGGCCGGCTGATCCGCCTAGGACACTCCACGGGTTGGGATCTACTCACCGGCGTGGCTGCGGGCCTGCTGACAACCGCCGGCGTGCTCAGCGCCGTCAGGCCCGACAGCATTCCCTTGCCAAGTCTCCATCCATCGTAGTTGAGGAAGGCAGTCCCAATGGACATCAAGCAGCGAATCCAGGAAGCCAATCACGAGGCCGCTCGCCGTCTCACTTCGGGTGATCCTGTGCTCGTCGACCTCGCGCCGGCGAGCGAGGTGATGCCGGACATAGAAGGAAAGTGGATCACCCACTCGGGTCCGCCGATCGAGTGGAGCAGGATGTGCGGGGCGCAGCAAGGCGCCATCATCGGCATGGTGCTCTACGAAGGCTGGGCGGACAGCCCCCAGGCTGCGCGCGCCATGCTCGAGGGGGGAGAGATCCGGCTGGAACCCAATCATCACCACGGCGCAGTAGGGCCGATGGCCGGGACGATCTCCCCTTCGGCCCCGGTCTGGGTTGTCGAGAACCGCGCCTTCGGGAACCGGGCGATCTGCCGCCAGGTTGAAGGCCGCCAGCAGTTCGGTGAGTACAGCGAGGGCGCCCTCGAAGGGCTAAGGCTGTGGCGAGACGTCTGGGCTCCCACGCTGCGGCAGGCCCTGCATAAGCGAGGGGCGTTGGGGTTGAACCCCATCATCATCCAGGCCCTTCAAATGGGAGACGAGCTCCACAATCGCCACAGCGCTTCATCCAGCTTGTTCGCCAACACCATGGCTGTGGCGATGTCGGAGGCAGACATCCCCAAGGAACAAGCGCTGCCGACGCTCAAGTATCTGGCCGGACACAATCTGCTCTTCTTGGGATTGGCCATGGCTTGTGGCAAAGCGATCACCGACCCGGCTTATGATATTCAGTATTCATCC
>CAYQUY010000078.1:8477-9437 GCA_964420755.1 uncultured Anaerolineaceae bacterium | reverse complement strand
TGCTGCTCCTGCGCCACCTGCCGGGCTGAGAACCTCACCGTCCTGAGGGGCCAAGCAACGGACAATAACGCGGTCTCCGATTAGCCGCCGCCATACAACGTCCTGTTCCCCCTGTCACGCCGAGAGACCTTCACTTGAAGCGCCCGAGCTACATCGGCTTGACCGATCCCAAGCTGGTCGGCGACCTCCAAGGGGAGCTGATTAATGAGGGTTGGAGGGAGTGGGGGGAGAGGTGGCCAGCATGGCACAAGGGGGATGACATAGTCGCGAAACCCGTTTCTTTCGTTCATTTCCCATTGAGAAGGCCGTGGTAGTGTGATATCAGAACAAGCCCTCGGGCCTAGTGGAGGCGAAGCCCCGGCGGGGCGGCGAGCCAAGCGATTTCATTCACGATAGCGAGCCCGACTCCTAGGAGGGCGGGCTCGCTTATTTGAGGTTTCGCCGACGAGAGCGTCAAGTCGCGGTGGCGCAGGGTTATTCGTCGGATTGACCATGACCAGCGCGTTGGAAGACGGTGGCGACAGGAGAATGGGCAATGCTGCCTCGGCGTGGTGCTCTCGGGGGCAACAGGGCACGGCTCCGCGTCACTGCCAGGAGGGCAGAGTTGAGCAGGCGCGGTCGCGCGGTCCGCCCGAATTCGCGCATGTGCTGAATGACGTTGCGCTTGGCTCGTCATGGGAACGAGAGGTGACCCTCGTGAAGGGTTCCAGAGCTGACACGCTACTCCTGCTCCTGACAGGGGCGGTGATCTTGTTGCTGGCTGCTAACCTAGCCCTATTCCTCCGAATGAATCAGCTCCAAGACTTGGTGATCAGCGTGCTCCAGCCTCCGCCGGCGCCGTCAGGCCTGGATCGGGGCACCGTTGCGCCGCTGTTCACGCTGCCTGATGCCAACGGTCAGATGGTTTCTTTAGGGGATCTTCTCGGGGAGCCCCTTCTTGTAATCTTCGCGTCAACGACA
>CAYQUY010000078.1:0-8467 GCA_964420755.1 uncultured Anaerolineaceae bacterium | reverse complement strand
ACATGCCCGGCATGCCAGGAGATGTATCCGACCATAGAAGGATTCGCTGAGCTTCACCCGGAAGTTACGGTTCTGATGGTTTCAAATGGTTCGGAAGAGGAGAATCGAGAACTGGGGGTCCGTGAGGGTTTCAGCTTTCCGATCCTCCAATGGCGTGACGATGTCGCCAACCAGTACGAAGTTCCAGGGGTCCCTTTCTTCTACGCCATTGATGAACAGGGAGTCATCATGAGCGCTGGTTTCGCCAGCACTCTGGCACAGCTGGAGAATCTCGTAGGAGGCTATACCGAGTGAAAGCAGGACTTCAAGCCTGTGCGCGTCGACGGATATGAGAGTGTCCGCCAAAGAGGAGGGCAGGATGTTCAATAGAATAGTTCAGGGATCTGGGCTCAGGCGTCTTCTCATCGCCATCCTTGTTGCGTCGTTCCTAGTGGCAACGGCAGCTTTCCTAGCACCAGCGCCCGCTCTTGCGCGACCTCCTCAACCTGAGGGATGGCAGTGTTACGGGACGGTGTGCTGGTACGAGCCGTCATGCGCTTACCTGTACCCTGATGCCCCGTACTACTGGTGCACGAACTGGTGCGTGTCGGATCCGGGTGGTGTCTGGAAATGCCTGGGGATATCGTACTGTCGAAGCTACTGCGTCTGAGAGTTCGGGCCGCTCCCTGTTACCCGGACCGCGCTGGGATGTGTGGCGACGAGCCTGCTAGGAGGAAGTGAATCGGCCGGGCGAGGGGTCCAGGCGCGGGCAAGCCGGTCCCCCGCTCAGCCGCGGTCGCCACAGTGCCGCATGAGCTGAATGGCAGCGTCAGAGCGGCGTGATGCACCCTGCCTCGGGCTGAGGCTCGGCTTCCGCCACATGCTCTCGTCTTCCCTCCCGGGAAGGCGAAGATCCGCTTAGGCCAAGCGTCGGGGTCCGGGATCACGGCCTCGCGGGTTCGATCTTTGATCTCAAAGGGGGCCCCCCTCAAAGTCGCGGAATTCGCAGTCCCGCAAGTCACAGCCAGAGCGGATGTTGCCCGGCTTTTCGCCAGCCCAGACGCGATGGCAGGCATCGTCTCCACCGAGCGCATGTTCGCAACTAAGTTAGCGGCATTGAGGGATCCCTGCTTCGGGTCACGTCACAACAGGGGTAACGGAGTCCATTGAACCGCACGGAGGCCTACAGCGATTGATGCCATCGAGCAACTTGACTTCTGCCAGCTGGCCGCCCCAACCTAACCGCGAATGCCGATATCCTTATGGTTGTTGCGCGGGCCTAGGAATGACTCCATTATCGTTCCCCGGCTGTCTAGCTTCGTGACTGGCGTCATGAAGAACCAGGATCAGGCCTGCTCCAGCGATCAAAGAGTACAGTAGGGGCGGAATAGCCGGCAGCAAATGGCTACCTGTCAACGCGCGGGCCGCAAGCAGGAAGGCAACCAAGGCGGCAACGCTGAATGGGATCCACAAGAGGATCCGTCGGCCACCTGGCCGAAGGGCTAGCCATTGGGCAAGACCAATAAGAAGACCGCCAGTCAATCCCCTGACTAGCGGATCGGTCACTCGAGCCAAGAGAGGGAATCTCTGCCACAGGAACAGTCCGACTGTGTCCCCAGTTGCAGACCAAACCGCCGAACCGGCGTAGATGCCAGCGAGCCAGCCAATTGAGGTCGCGAGAAACCACCGCCTAGGGGACACTCCCGTACCGAGTAACAGAAGAGACTGTGCAGCCGCCACCATGAAAGCCATGATGAACAGCGAGGTGCCGCCGTGAAGGAGCCAGCGTGCTGGGAAGCCAGAACCGAGTTCATGCAGTGGCCCTCGCAGCAGGTAATCCAACCACGAGAAGGTGGCCGTCGCGAGCAAGAACGCCGCCAGCGTAGCGGGGACGAAAAGGGCGAACCACATAACTGGCCTCGAGTTGGGGGACGACCCGAGAAGGCTTCTCCAGTTCACGGATGTACCCTCCAGTCTCTCTGCGACTGCACTCGACAATACGTCAGGGACCGTTTGAATCCACAGGACGATCAGCCCGCCGTTTCCTCGGAGGAAGAAGATATCCTCACCTTGATCGCGAAAAGCCTGTAGGATCCAGTCTTCATACTCCCTTCGGAATGCTCGCGGCATCAGCCTGAGCAGAGTCCTGTACAAGCGGAGGCTCACCTTCACGCTCGGGCTTGGCGCAATCGGGTTCATTGGGAGGGGTGGGTCCAGATCACTAGGCATGCCCGCCAATTCGCTGGCTCCTTGCCAACGCAACCAGGTGTTCGCGCCTCTGGGCCTCAGCGGCGAGCATCTTTCGGCCAAGGGATGTCAGACGGTAATAGCGGCGCCTCTCATCTCTGTAATGGGGGTCTGGGCGATCTTCGACCTCGAATATCAGCCCCCTGCCCAGCATGCGCTTGATGGATCGATAAAGGGTGGCCGGGCCGATCGTGTAGTGGTCACCCACGTTTTCCCTGATCGATTTCATGATCGCGTAGCCGTGATTGTCACCGTTGGCCAGCACAATCATGATGACGAATTCGGAATCCTTCAGGGCACTGCGTTCATGGGCAGACATCTGTATCCTCGGGCAGGGACTATCCATCGTGGTTATAGCCAATATGAGTATATATGGATCGCTGGCCCATGTCAAGCGGCATTCTCCTTCAACACATCGGAGACGGTCCTCCGGCCGGGGGACGAAATCATAGAAGTCTCCGCCGACCTGACGCGCCACTCGCCAGAAGCCGGCGATGTCGAAACCGGTAAGCGCTGGGGCAACGTGGGGCATCAGGCTGGTCTGGATCTGCCGGGCCACCTCGAGCTCCCGCTCCAGGCGGGCCTGCTCGATCTCCCGCTCGTGAAGCCGCGCGTTCTCAATCGCCACCGCGGCCGTATTGCCCACCGCCTGCAGCAGATCCAGGTCGTCGGGGCCGAAGATGCCGGCCTGCAGTCGATTGTCGACGTAGACCACGCCGATGGACTTCCCGCGCACCTGGAGCGGCACGCACAGGATCGAGCGCAGTCCGAGCGAGACCACGCTCTTGCGCCCGGCCAGCCACTCCTCGGCCTGGGCGTCGCTCGTGACCACGGCCTTGCCCTCCCTGGCCACCCGCTCGACCACGCCGCGGCTGACCTGGAACTCCGGAGCCTCGATGGTGGTCTGGTCCATCCCCCGGGCGACGCGGAACGTGAGCCCGTCGGGGCTGCTGCCGAGCATGAGGAAGCCGCGCTCGGCGTGCGTGACGCCGATCACCTGGTCCATGATGGCGCCAAGCAGCGTGTCGAGGTGAAGCGTCGACCCGAGGGCCTGCGAGACGCGGTAGAGTGTTTCGAGTCTGTCGACTGAGGGGGAATGTGTGCGCGGTGATCCGTCGCTCTCCACAGGGTGCCCCGATGCTCGTCAGCCAAGTATACATCAGGGCTCCATGCTGGTTACCCGCCGATGCGGCACGATGGGAACGATGAGGGCCTTCACAGAGCGCTGAACCACAGGCGTCTGAGAAATCGGGGGCAGGGGGTTCGCGCCTCTCGGCCAACCGGGGCCGCGTCTACCTGCCGGTCTCGAGGTATGCCGACAGTCTCGCTGGACTCATCCCCGATAGTCCGAGGCTGTCAACGCCTCGGCCCGTTCTCCAGTAGTCGATCCGGTTAATGGCGCCGCACAGGTTGACGACAGCGTCTATCATTGGGGTGGGAACCCCCAGCATTCGTCCAAGCGTCCCCATCAGCACAAGGCCGTAGGGCACGTCCTCGGTGATGAACCGATCGTGCATTGAAGTTGGTCCCTTCATCTGGATTCCTGCTTGGATGCTGTCTGGACCGAAAGCCGCGTCCATAGAGGTCTGGAGAATACGCTCCCGGCACTCTTCGCGAGTTTCTCCGAGATTGTGCCCGCCGGGCTCGAGACCGGCGTAGTGATGGTATCTCAGCCGGGCCGCTCGCAGAAGGGAGAATCTCTCGCGCTCCATGGCTTCGTACACGCGGGCAACGGATGGGGTCATCCCCTCTTTGTACAAATAGAACCGCCCCTTTGAAAACTCGATGCGCCCTGCATTCAGCAGCGTGGCAGCAGGGTGAACAATCGGGTTGGGATTGTTGAGCGCTGCTTCCAGCACATTGGCTGCCGGAACAGTCATTGGGTAGACATCCTGAAGCTTGCGGATCGCGGCTTTGGTCTGATTTGAAGGGAACACGCCGGTGGGCAAGGTTGCCGCTTCCACGTGAATTCGTACGTGGCCAGGGGCGATCAGGCGGGCTCCATAGGGAAGGGTGGAGGACTCACAGAGAAGGATACCCGACTCCCCGGCCTTGCCCCCAAGTACTCTTGCGAATTCCAGACTGCCGCCCGATCCAGGGGTCAAGCAGATGATCTGGCCGCTCTTCACGAAAGGTGCACACGCCTCAGCCATCGACCGGTGGCCGAAGGCCGGGGTGACGACATACACGATCTCGGCGCCATCCAGGGCCGACGCGATATCGGTTGTCACCCGGAATACCTTCGCCGTCTCCGTGCGATCATTCCACTGAACCGTAATGTCTCGCGAGGCGATGACCTTTCTCAAGCGCTTGGCAAACTGCGGCAGTTCAAACAGGCTGACCTGAAACCCCTCTAGCGTCTTGTGGGCGGCCATCGCGTGGCCGCCGTTGCCGCCGCCTAGTACGGCGATTCGACGAGTAGTCACTTGCCCTCCCATCTTGACGAAGTGTCAAGGCGCATCGAGGACAATGCTTCTCGATACCCGGATGGGCGGACCCGAAGCGCAAGGCCTCACCCGGAGACGTAACCAAGACGACCGGCCGACAGTCTGGTGATGTCCTGTGGTCGCACCTTCTCAGGCGAGGCGTCGGCCCCTCTGGGCATGGGGCGCCCAGAACGGCGGTGCCGTGTCGGCCTTCGCACGACGACTCCCGCATCTAGATGTTGCGCTTCCATCTGGGGTCTGCAGGGTGGGCATTATACACTCCTCGTTGCCTCGAGCCAGCCGTGAATCGTGGCATTATGTCAACATCATGTTCCCCGGCACCTCAGGTGCTCGTGGCAGGCGCCTGCTCACATGGGCCAGCATGGTCTCGGCCCTGAAAGGCCGAAAGCTTAGCTTGAGGGTGCAACCAAATTGGTACAATCCCTTGCGCTTCCGGGGGAATCGTCGTAATATCTTGGTACAAAGTCGCCAGCAGTCGGAACCGAAGGGTGGCGGGACGGACCACCGAGGCGGAAGACCCAATGCACACGAGGCAGCGAAAGCAGGTTAGGCACGCGCGGGCAGCCGCCCCTGGGACTGCAGGCGCCGCAAGCGCCCCCCCGAGCGATGTTGACGTGGGGCGCTGCCTGCGGCACCGGCGCGGTGAGAGGAAGCTGTCCTTGCGAGCCCTCGCCGAACAAAGCGGGGTGTCTGTCAACACCCTGAGCCTTATCGAAAACGGAAAGGTCTCACCCAGCGTGAGCACGCTGCAGCGGATCGCGCAGACCCTTCGGGTGCCCGTCACGGCCTTGTTCGAGCCCGAGATCCCGCGGAGCGATCTTGTCCTGGTGAGGTCTGATAGCCGGCGCAAGGCGGCGTTCTCGCACGGGTCTCTCGAGGACCTTGGGGCCGGGATGGCCGACCCCACGCTCGAGCCGTTCATCATCTCGCTGGATCCCGGTGCCGACAGCGGTCCGAATCCGATCGTGCACGCCGGCCAGGAGTTCGTCCTCTGTCTGGACGGCCAGATCGACTACGAGTTCATTGACCGGACCTACGCGCTCGCGCCCGGCGACAGCTTGCTCTTCGATGCGAATCTGCCGCACCGCTGGCTGAACGGCCGGTCTGCGACCTCCAAGGCGGTCATGGTGCTCTGCCCGTTTGAGGGCCGGGATCGGCCCACGCTGCGCCACTTCGGCATGGGCGGGGCGGGGTAGGGTGGCCACCGGCTCCGCCAGGGGACGTCGACCGGGGTAGGCGCGGCCTGCTGGGCGACAGGTCGAAACACATTCGCACTGCGGAGGATTCATGAAGATTGCAGCGATCACCGAGGATGGAAAGACGATCAGCCAGCATTTCGGACGGGCCCCCTACTACCTGGTGTTGACAGTGGAGGAGGGCAAGATCGTGGCGCGGGACCTGCGGGAGAAGCTCGGACACGCCCATTTTGCCAACGAGCCTCACGAGCCCGGCCCTGCCGGCCAACCCCATGGCATGGACCCGTCGGCACAAAGCCGTCACGAGCGCATGGCGGGATCTATCGCCGACTGCGAGGCGCTCTTGTGCGGCGGCATGGGAATGGGCGCCTACCAGAGCATGAGGGAACGCGGGATACGCCCCATCGTCACCGAGATCGAGTCGATCGACGAGGCCGTGATGGCCTATGTCGAAGGCCGCATCGTCGACCAGGTCAGCCGCCTCCACTGACTCGCCAAGAGGCTAGGACAAGCATCGAGAGGAGGACATCATGCCGGAAATGAAAGATGGGTGCGTCAAGCCCGTGCGGGGGCCGCTTCTGCCCCCATCCGCATCTGCCGCCCCCGCGGCGGGGACAGGGACTAGCCAGGAGGTCGCCAAGATGACAGCTCGAGTCGGTATGGAGGCCACCGACTTTGAGGCCAACGCCTTTGTGCAGGGGTTTGGCTTCAAGCCGGTGAAGCTGTCTGATCACAAGGGTAAGTGGATCGTCCTGTGCTTCTATCCAGGGGACTTCACCTTTGTTTGACCGACGGAGTTGGCGGCGGTCGCCGCCCTCTACCATGAATTCCAGAAGCTGGGTGTGGTCGTCTTGGCGATGAGCACGGACAGCCGCTTCGTCCACAAGATCTGGCAGGAGCAAGAGCTGGGCAAGATGGTGGAAGGCGGTGTGCCCTTCCCCATGCTCTCGGACGCAGGCGGCAAGATCGGAGCGGCCTATGGCGTGTACGACGAAGCCGCAGGCGTCGATATCCGAGGCCGGTTCATCATCGATCCGGACTTCGTCATACGTGCGGCGGAGGTGCTCACCCCTGAGGTGGGCCGGAATCCCGATGAGCTGATCCGGCAGGTCAAGGCCTTCCAGCATGTGGCCGCCACGGGCGAGGTGACGCCATCCGGCTGGCAGCCGGGACAGGTCACGTTGAAGCCCGGGCCGGACCTGGTCGGGAAGGTTTGGCAGGTCTGGAAGCCCTGACGCGCCGCATCAGGCCGGGCGCATGATTTGACGTCCGCCGACGGTTGTGAGGAAATGCAAACCATCATCGATTTGGAAAGAGTGGTGGTCCTCTAGGGTGATGATGCCATGGCAGGGATGATGCGGGTAGATGCGGAGCAATGTCTCGGCTGCGGCGTGTGTGTCGAAGCGTGCCCGGCTGGGTTGATCGACCTGGAGGCCGGGAAGCCGGTGATTGCCGAGCAGGGCTGCGACGGTTGCCTGAAGTGCGTTGAGGCGTGCCCGAACGGAGCGCTCAGCGTTGTCACGGAGCCGGAGCCCGCGAATTTGGTCCCGATCCCGTCGTCACGCTATCCGGCTACCGCTGTGGAACGTGGGGAGAGGCCCGCCCAGATCGGCGGGTGGGCGGCCGCGGCCATGGTGCTCTTCATCCAGGAGTTTGCGCCGCGACTGGCCGAAGCGATCGTTCGCTCCCTTGATCGGCCAAGATCGGCACCTGCGTTGACGATGCGGCCGGAATCGATGTCAGTCGAGCCTGCGCGTCCACGGTTCGGAGGGATGCGCCGGCGTCGTCGGAGAAGACGCGGCGGAGCGATGCCGGCTGCGGAAAGAAGCGCGAGATCACGCTCAGACGGGTGAGGTGCCCATGCCCTTATACGAGTATCACTGCCCGAGATGTGATAAGCGCGTGGAGGTGCTGGTTCTCTCCGCCACAGCTGAGGCTCGATGTCCGGAGTGCGGCGGGCCATTGGGGAGGCGCTTGCCTTCTGTGCCCTATGTAGCCAGAGGAGGCCGGGAACACCCCGCCGGATTGACCTGTTGTGGGCGAGAGGATCGGTGTGACAGGCCGCCATGTGAGGACGGCGGCGGGTGCCGTCGGCGTTGAGTTGAGTCGTAACTCCCATTCGATAAGGAAGGAAGGTGCACAATGCCAGGTGGAGATCGGACCGGACCAAGGGGCGAGGGACCGATGACAGGCCGGGGCCTCGGCCTGTGTGGCGGATACGGCGCCCCAGGCTTCGTGTACGGGGGTGCAATGCCGCGGTTCGCATGGGGAGGCCGTCCCTGGGGGGGCGGCCATGGCTGGCGGCACTGGTACTACGCCACAGGTTTGCCCGGATGGATGCGGTTTGGGTACACGCCGCCTTCGCCAGAGCAGGAGAAGGAGGCCCTGAAGGGCTACGTGAAGGGGCTGGAAGACGAGCTGGCGGCGATGCGGCGACGCATCGAAGAGCTTGAGAAGGAATAAGGGAGTCAGGGCCCGGGTGGGTGGTCTGCCCGATGAATCCCGCCCGGATCACAGGGAGGTCGGGCATGTCGGATCAATGGTTGGCAAGGGGTCAAGGGAGAGGAAGAGGAGGCCGGGGCGGGCGCGGCCGGGGGC
>CAYQUY010000077.1:0-9507 GCA_964420755.1 uncultured Anaerolineaceae bacterium | reverse complement strand
GGCCACAGGAAGAGGGGGGCAGCGCACACCCACTTGAGGACGAGGATTGCGTTCCAGCCGAGGTTCTGGGCGGCCAGGACGCTCAGGGGCCAGATCTCGCAAATCCTGCCCGATGGCAGCATGATCGTAGTCGCGAGCCAGTCGCCAGAGGTCAGGCAGAGGAAGACCAAACAACCCAGCAGATAGTACACATTCCCCTATCCCCCTCCCTCCGGCTACATGGACCCCCAATCACCAAGTATAGGCTTCGGGACAGGGCTTGGACCCTACAGGCAGCTTACATCGGCGGCCGGCTGCTCATGCCCGTGCTTCCCGGCCCGCAGGGAATCGCAAGGGCCCCCGATTGTGCGGGAGCCCTCAGGTCGGGGCGGGCGGATTTGAACCGCCAACCCCCTGCACCCCATGCAGGTGCGCTAGCCGAACTGCGCTACGCCCCGGCGAAGAGGGATTATAGCCGATCGGCCGGCCCCCGACAAGGCAATTGAGAGTCCGGACGACCTTGCTGAAGATGAGCTGCTCCGTCGACAGGGCTTCCATTCCGCTTGGGCCGGCAGAGGTAAAGGCTCTATAATCGTCCCGCCACGGAGGTGTAGGATGCGCATCTATGACATCTCTCTCGGGATCTCCCCCGGCATGCCCGTCTGGCCAGGAGACCCGCCAGTGAGGCTGGAGCGCGCGGAGAAGATCGCCGAGGGGGCCAACGCCAACGTCTCCCGCCTCGCCTGCGGCGTGCACACCGGATCTCATGTCGACGCGCCAGTCCATTTCATCGAGGGGGCCAAAGGGATCGAGACGCTCTCGATGAAGGTCCTGACCGGACGGGTGCACGTTGTCAGTCTGCCCAAGGCCAAGGTCCTGGACGCTCAGACGCTGGGGGCCGCCGGGATTGATCGCCGCGCCCGCCGGGTTCTCTTCAAGACGCGCAACTCGGACTACTGGGCCCGCCAGGTGAACACCTTCCAGAAGGACTTCGTCGCGGTCGATGCCAGCGGGGCCGAGTGGCTCGTCCGGCGAGGGATCCAACTGGTGGGCGTCGATTACCTGTCTGTGGCTCCCTACAAGCAGAGCCGCCCGACGCATGTGACGCTATTGCAGGCAGGCGTGGTCGTCGTGGAAGGACTGGATCTGAGCGCTGTGGCGCCAGGCCGCTATACCTTGTACTGTCTCCCCCTCAAGCTGGTCGGCAGCGACGGGGCGCCAGCGCGGGTGATCCTGGTTGGGGTGTAGTCGCGAAGAGGGGTGGGCCAGGCAAGCGGGGCCGCGAGGCGACCGTGCGAGCGTCCCTCCCGAATGGAGGTCATTCGTGCTATCGATCGAGGGCGGCCGTCCGGCCAGGCGGCACTGCGCATAGCCATAATCCCGCAGCTAGAGCCAGGAAGCCAGCATGTGAGCAGGGTGAGTCAAGAGCGACCGTTGGTCCGGGCGATCAGCGCAGGCGCGCAGCGTGGCTACTTGATCGCCTGCCGAGCGGCAGAGGTCACGTCCTCGCGCAGGGTAAGGTTTGCCGTCCGTCGCAGGCGGTCGGCAATCCCTCGGAGGGACTCTCCCGTGACTGGATGCTGGAAATCCGGTTGGAGTTCCGCCAGGGTCACCGCAAGATAGGCCCGGGTGAGGATGTGCGGGTCAGGTAGGGTCATGTCGGCAGCGTTCAGAACGAGGGCGCCCAAGAGGCAGAGGTCCACGTCGATCGTCCGCGGCTCATAGGGGTCCGCCGTCCGTACCCGCCCCAGGTCCGCCTCGATGCGCCGGAGTGCCAGGCGAATAGCCTCGGGCGGGAGGTCCGTTTTAACCAACGCAGCGGCGTTGAGAAAGTCGGCCCGAGACGTGGGGCCAATGGCGGGATTCTGGTAGACGGAGGAGACGGACCGGATCTTGCCAAGCTCGGCCAGCCGGCGGATGGCCAGGGGCAGGTGCTCCTCTGGCCGGATGTTTGAGCCCAGGGAGATGAAGGCCAGCTCAGGCAAAGTCCCCAGCCTTGCGCTCGATCTCGACCCCTACTGATCGAGCGAAGCGGAGCGCGCCGGGCTTCTCCACCCGTACCCGAGCCCGGAGCACCCCAGGCGCCTCGAGGCACAGCCGGGCGATGTCCCCCGCCAGAGCCTCAACCGTGTACCGCGTGCTCTTTTCCACATACTCGATGATCTTCTTGGTCAGCGTCCGGTAGTCGACGGAGTCGGCCACATCGTCGCTCTCACCGGCACGAGACAGGTCGGCGAAGAGGGTGATGTTGATCAGGATGTCCTGCGGCTTCTCCCGCTCCCAGTCGTTGATGCCAATGATCCCTCGCAGGAGCAAGTCCTTGATCTCGATGCGGTCTTCTCCCATGAGGCGCTCCTCTCGGCGTGTGAGGAAAGACGGGGTTTCTCTCGACCGACGGTTCTCTTTCCCAGGGAAGCCGCCCTTCACCGCCGTGCTAGCTGATGTGTCGGCCGCCGTCGAGGTGCAGGATCTCGCCGGTGATGAAGTCGGATCCAGCTAGCAGGAACAGCAAAGCATCGACCGCCTCTTCGACGCTTCCCCACCGCGGAAGCAGAGACCCTGCGGGTGGCTCCTCCATCTTCCCCTCGGCTTCAGGCGGGGGCAGGATGGCGCCCAGCGCCAACCCATTCACGCGGATTGCGGGCGCCAGCGCCAAAGCCAGGCTGCGGGTCATCGCTGCCAGGGCGGCCTTTGAGATGGTGTAGGGGAAGTGGTCCGCCCCTGGGCGCAGCGCCCGCCAGTCGAGCAGGTTGACGATCACCCCTGGCCGTCCGTCTCGGTGCCGCGCCAAGGCCTGTGAGAGGAGGAAGGGCGCTGTGAGGTTGATGGTCAGGTGCCTCTCCCAGGCTTCCAGACTCGTCTCCAGGATGCCCACCGGTTCGAAGATCGAGGCGCTGTTGACGAGCAGGTCCACTTCGCCCATGGCTTCGACCGCCTGGTTGAGCAACGCCGCGGCCTGCCCCGGCTGCCCCAGGTCGGCCTGGATCGCAACCGCTCTGACGTTCGATGCCAGAGCCGCCTGCACCGCCTGGCGGGCGCCCTCGGCAGACCGCGAGTAGTGAACGATCACGTCCGCACCATGGGCGGCCAAGCCTTCGGCGAAGGCACGTCCCAGCCGCTGGCCGGCGCCGGTCACCAGGGCACAGTGCCCGTGCAGATCCATGCGCATACTGCCTATTGTACCTGCACTCATGCTCGAGAATGCCCCTCGGCGATGCCCTTGGCCTCGGCTTCTCCTATGGTAGGATGGTGACGAGCAGAATCGTGGAGGTGGGCATGCACGACATCGAAGCAGCTGCCGAGCTACTGAGCGGTGTGGGTGTCGCCAGGCCGGAGATTGAGGAAGCAGTGCGCAGGTTACTGGTGGCCTTCGGCGAGGACGTCTGTCGGGAGGGCCTGGAGAAGACCCCGGGCAGGGTGGCCAGGATGTATGATGAACTGCTGGCCGGCTACCGGGTTGACCCGTATGCGATGATCAACGAAGCGGTCTTCAACGAAGATTACGACCAGATGGTCATCGTCAAGGACATGGAGTTCTACAGCCTGTGCGAGCATCACATGCTGCCTTTCCTCGGAAGGGCACATGTGGCCTATCTGCCGGCGGGAAAGGTGATCGGCCTCTCAAAGATCCCCCGCGTCGTCGACCTCTTCGCCCGGCGCCTGCAGGTCCAGGAGCGCATGACCCGTCAAATTGCCGAGTTCCTCGAGGCGGCCCTGCATCCAACAGGCGTCGCTGTGGTCGTCGAGGGCTGGCACCTGTGCGCCACCATGCGCGGTGTCAAGAAGGCGCACGCGCTCATGGTCACCAGCGCCCTGACGGGCACGTTCAAGGACCACGGTCTCACGCGCCAGGAGTTCTTCGATCACATCGGCCGAGAGACGCTGAAGGTCTCAATCTAGTCCTCGAGGGTCTTCTCCAGCGAGGGAATCAGGCGTGGGGCGCCTCGCAATCGCCGATGGCCTCCTGTCGTCGCCTATCGGCGATCGCTCGGCGCGGACCACGCGGTGAGGGCTTCGCGGATCGGCCTTCTCGAAAGAGACTCGCGCAAACGCTGCGCCAGCCGTGAGACCCAGGGAGGTCGGCTTTCACGATTGCGGGGCGAGGCTGACGCCCGCAGCCGGCAGGGTATATCCCCCATCGACCAGGATCGTCTGCCCACGGATCATGGAGGCTTCCGGCGTGCACAGGAAGGCGACCACGCCGGCCACGTCCTCGGGCGTCACCAGCCGGCCCACTGGCGAGAGCGCCCGGATCTTCTCGAGGATCGTCCCGTCGCGGGTCGCGTCGAAGTACTTGAGGGCATCCGTCTCAACCACGCCCGGCGAGACGGCGTTGACGACAATCCCCAGGGGGGCCAGCTCGATGGCGAGGTAGCGCGTCAGGGCTTCCAGTGCCGCCTTGCTGGCGCCGACGACGACGTACTCGGGCAGGACGCGAAACGAGCCCGGGCTCGAAATGCTGACGATGGCGCCGCCGCCCCGAGGCTGCATCAGCGGCACGGCCCGCTGGGCGCAGAAGAGCAGCGACCGGGCGTTGATGTTCATGGTCCATTCCCAGCCCTTGGGCTTCTGCTCGAGCGCCGGGCGGTTGTAGCCGGAGGCGGCGTTGCAGACGAGGATGTCCAGGTGGCCATAGGCCGAGGCCACGGCCTCGAAGAGGCGCTCGATCCCCTCCAGGCTTCCCACATCGGCCTTGACAACCTCTGCCCGACGGCCGAGGCGCCGGATGGCTTCGGCGGTGGCCTCAGCCGGGGCGCGGTTGCGGAAGAAGTTGACGAGCAGATCGGCCCCGTCCCCTGCTAGCCTCAATGCAATGGCCCGCCCGATGCCGCGGCCTGATCCCGTGACCAGAGCCACTTTCCCTTCGAACAGCATCATGACCTCCTGCTTGAGGATCCTCGCCGGCAATTGCCTGGCTGCCAAACCGCGCCCGAGAGAGGCCCATGCTTACACAGGGCCATCCTGGATCTACGCGGTTGCAGCAAGAACGCTCGAGCCTGATACAGCATGTGTCGGGGCTTGTTTCCCCGTCGCCCATCATACCATCGCACGCCCATGCGGAATACAAAGAAGATCGAGTGGGGAGGATGCGGTCGAGAAGCCTCGGGACCCCGCCCTGGTGGGAAGCCCCGGAGCGCCGAGCGGGCTTGGTCATGAAACGGCAGGCAAGATCGCGCTCGTCCACATCCTGCTAGCCGCCAGGATTCCATCGCTTTGGGGACCCGCCTACCTCATTTGGATGGATTCGCCTTGACAAGGCGGATGATTCGTGCTAGATTGTAGACAAGTCTACAATGTAGACCAGTCTACGCAACGGAGAGGGTAGGAAGCCATGAGCGACGATCTCGAGCAACCGGCATTGCGGGCTGTCCGCTACTGGTATGTGGATGGGACCTTCGAGCTTGCCTTCGGAGGTCTGTGCCTGCTCCTCGCAGTCTATTTCTGTGCCCAGGCGATCGTGCGGGATTCGTGGATAGCCGCCCTGCTGAGCGTGATCTTCGTGGTGGTGATAGTCGGCGGGGGAAGACTCTTCGCCCGTCTACTGCGCGTCCTCAAGGAGCGGCTCACCTACCCGCGGACGGGCTACGTCGCCTATCGGCGCATGCGGGGGACGCAGCGCGGTGTGCGCATCGCCGTCGTCGCGGCCGTCGCGGCCATGCTCGCCGACCTGCTTACCGTCCTGGTCATCCGGCGTCCCGAGGGGTTGAAGCTCGTCGCGGGCGCCACCGGCCTGATCTTCGGCGGGGCTTTGGCCTGGACCGGCTATCGTGCTGGCCTGCCGCGCTTCTACGTGCTGGCCGTCCTCAGCTTGCTCATCGGTGCCGCGATTTCTGTTAGCAGGCTGGATCAGGATCTTGGATTGTCCATCTTCTACGGCGCACTGAGCGTCGCGCTTCTGACCTCCGGCGGTGTGACTCTAGGCCGCTATCTGCGCCACAACCCGCCCCCCGAAGAGGCGCCCGATGGGCACTAACCTGCGATCCCTGGCAGATGTCGACCGTCTGATCCACGAGCCATCACGCACGATCATCCTGGCCATCCTCTTCGCCGTGCAGAGCGCTGACTTCCTCTACCTTCAGCGCGAGACCGGTCTGACGAAGGGCAATCTGTCCGTCCACCTGTCCAAGCTGGAAGAGGCTGGCTACGTCAACATCGAGAAGACTTATCGCGGGAAGATCCCGTTGACCCTCTGCAGCATGACCGAGAAGGGGCGGCAGGCCTTCAAGGACTACCGGAACCAGCTGAAGCACTTCGTTGAACGGACCACACGCAGGTAGGAGTGAAGCATGACCGTGGATGCGATCCGCACTTTGAACCTATGCCGCGACTTTGGAGCCCTCCGAGCCGTTGATGACCTCTCGATGGAAATCGCCCCAGGGACGGTTTTTGGGTTCCTCGGACCGAATGGTGCCGGCAAGACCACCACCATCCGGCTCTTGCTCGGTCTCCTGGATCCCAGTGCCGGCCGGGCCGAGGTGCTGGGGTACAACGTTCAGACCCAGGGCGACGCCGTCCGCGCCCGGTGCGGCGCATTGCTGGAACACAACGGCCTGTACGAGCGCCTGACGGCCCTCGACAACCTGGAGCTCTATGGGCGACTCTGGCACATGCCTCGCGCCGAACGCCAGGCGCGGATCCAGGAGCTTCTCACCCATCTTGGTCTGTGGGAGCGGCGCAAGGATATCGTCAGCCGGTGGAGCCGTGGGATGAAGCAGAAGTTGGCCGTCGCCCGCGCTCTGCTGCATCGCCCGTCGTTGGTCTTCCTGGATGAGCCCACGGCCGGTCTGGACCCCGTTGCGGCAGTGGCATTGCGCGAGGACCTTGCCGCTCTGGCCGCCAAGGAGGGCGTTACCGTCTTCCTGACGACCCACAACTTGTCCGAGGCCGAGAAGCTGTGTCAGCGTGTGGGCGTCATCTGCCGAGGCAGATTGCTCGCGCTCAGCACGCCGGATGAGCTTCGCCGGACAACCGGAAAGCCCAGAGTCGAGATTGCCGGAAGGGGCTTTGGCCAGCAGGCCCTCGCTCTTCTGCGGGCGCGGCCCGAGGTCGTCAAGGTCACAGCCGGCGGCGGACGCCTCATCGTCGAGACCTGCCCCGGCGCCGAAACCGCTCCGCTTGTAAGCCTGCTAGCCAGCGCGGGAGTGCAGATCGATGAGGTCCACAGGGGCAAGACCGACCTGGAACAGGCCTTCCTCGCATTGCTGGCGGAGGGAGAGAAATGATGGCTGATGTCGTCACCATCCTATGGAAGGAGTTCAAGGAGCTTTTCCATCAGCGCGGTCGCTTCCGCGGCGGACTCATCACTGTTCTCATCTTCGTATTCGCGTTTGGGATCCTGATGCCGCTGCAAATGGGACCGGAGTGGGTGAGTTCCCCCGTTGGGCTCGTCTACTCCGCCTGGCTTCCATACCTGCTGGTCAGCGGTGTCACTGCCGACACCTTCGCCGGCGAGCGCGAGCGCCATACCCTGGAGACCCTCCTTGCGAGCTGCCTTTCCGACCGGTCCCTGCTGATCGGCAAGATTGCCTTTGCTGTGAGCTACGGCTGGGGCCTGACCCTTGCCAGCGTCCTGATTAGTCTGGTCACGCTCAATCTGGCCTTCTCAGAAGGCACCCTGCTCATGTTCCCGCCAGCCCTCGTCCCCGCTATTGTCTGCATCTCACTGCTTGTAGCGACGTTCGCTGCGGGGCTCGGTGTGACCATCTCGCTGCGTGCTGCCAGCGCCCGCCAGGCCCAGCAGACCCTGAGCATCATCATGTTCGCCGTGCTCATCCCTCTGTTTGCTCTTCCGATGTTGCCGGAAGAATGGAAGGTCAGGGCGTCCCAGCTTGTGGCGAACGCCGACCCTACAGCTATCCTCGCGGCGGTCGCGGGCTCCCTCTTCGTGATCGATACCGCGCTGATCCTCCTCTCCGTGTCGCGCTTCAAGCGAGCGCGCCTGATTCTCGACTGAGCATCACGTGGGTGAACGCGTCTCCGCTCTGTAGGTGTTCCGGATTGGCCAGATGGGGAGCGAGAATCAGAAGGCTCGAAGCTAGTCCGCCTCAGGGGAAGCTTCTTAGGGGACTGTGGCGCCGCGGCGGTTCTCTCCTGGTTTGTTTGTGGTAGCATGAAGCCGTGAAAAGGGCTTCTTTGTGAGGAAGGATCGCCTCTGAACTGGAGCAGGCGATCGCAGCCGGGGAAGTGGGGCGAGAAAGCCGAGCGTGCGTATACGCCCGGAGGGCTGTCGGCCTCGCCAAGGCTGACCATCTGGTGCGGTACGTGAGCTCTCGGTGAAGTGAAAGCCGCAGCCGGCTCCTGCCTCGGGCTGGCGACCTGGAAGATGTCTCCAAGAGCCTGCGCAGTGCGGAAATGCACCTGACGGTCCGCGCGGAAGAAGGCTTCGAGCTGCTATATGCCAGGGGTCCACTTCGCGACGCGCGGGTGGTCATCGAAGGCCTCCCAGGAGAGAAGCCTGCTAGGGTTGACGTAGTCGGGTCAGCCTGAGGTCAAGGTAGCGAACGGGAGAACATGGATATCAGTGTTGCACTAGGAGGGGGAGGAGCCCGAGGCTTGGCGCACATCGGGGTTCTTCAAGTCCTCGAGCGCGAGGGTTTCGTGATCCGGGCGCTCGCTGGCACGAGCATGGGCGGGGTGATAGCGGCCATGTACGCCGCCGGCTTCTCGCCGGATGAGATGCTGGACACGGCCTCCGAGACCCCTCCGATGGGGCTCCTGCGCGCCAGATCAGACGGCGCAGGGCTGATCGGTCTAGGACGTGTGGCCGAGGTCATGAAGAAGAGCATCGGTCACCGCACCTTTGCTGACATGCGAATCCCCCTTGCCCTTACCGCCACAGATCTGGAGATGTGCCGGGAGGTCGTGATCACCGAGGGCAGCGTCGTGGATGCGGTCCTGGCCACGATCGCGTTGCCGGGTATCTTCTCGCCGAAGATACAGGGAGACACCCGCCTGGTGGATGGGGGCATGGTCGACCCTGTCCCCGTGCAGCCGGCAAGGGAGTTGTTCCCGTCGGCCCCCGTCGTCGCCGTGGCCCTCTCCCCCAGGCCCGATGAATGGGGCGCGAAGCGCTCGCCCAGCCCTCTGGCAACACTCCCTGTGCTGGACGTGTTCAGCCGGCTGCGTCCCGGGCAGGCGCTGAACATCTTCCTGCGGGCGCTCGAGATCTCCGCCCGCTCCCTGACCGAGCTCCACCTGCAGCTGGACAAGCCGGACGTTGTCATTCGGCCCGGGGTCTATCACATCGGCCTGCTGCAGCAGGCGCCGGTCTCGGAAGCGGCTGAACAGGGCGCCAAGGCCGCCGAAGACGCCCTTCCGGAGCTGCGTGCCCTGTTCACCCCATCGAGGCGTTTGGCGCGCCAGGCCCGGCGCCTGTTCGGTCGCTAAGCAGCCCCGGCAGTCGTGCCAGCTCTCCCGACGGGGATCCTTGCCTGCCAAACAGGCATGAAGCGCCGGTTCCCGTGCGCACGGCTGGAAGTGCCCGCGCGGGCGGAGGTTCCGTGAATGCTCCCGCTCTCTCAGATGTCC
>CAYQUY010000076.1:0-9559 GCA_964420755.1 uncultured Anaerolineaceae bacterium | reverse complement strand
TACAGCACATGACCCTCGATCACTGTGTACACCTTTGCGAAACAGTACAGTCTAGCGCCTGTCCTTTGGCCGGAGATTGGGGCCGATACCGATGATCCGGTCCAGCATCCTCCCCTCCGGCAGCTCAATCTTGCCGCGCTCCTCCTGGGCCCAGTCGGCCCGGCAGCGCGCCGCCAGCCAGGTGTCGTGGACCTCGATTGCCTCACCCAGGAGGGACGAGAGGGGCTCGTTCTCACCGCGGGCGATCAGGCCCCGCAGCCCCTGCAGCTCCTCGATCGTCGCGTCCAGGCGCGCGAGGGTATTCGCCCGATTGAAGCTCAGCGATGCCTGGAGATGCTTGGCGGGCTGAAGGGTTCCGACGATCGCTACACTGGCGAACCGCCTGCCCCCCATTCGGCGCACCTCCTGCCAACCGGGCGTCCGCATCGCAACCCGCATCAGAACCGCGCCCAGGAGCGCGGGCAGGTCCTCGATTGTCGAGGTGACGGCATCGATCTCCGCTGGATCCAGGAAGAAGGGCGCCGCGTCGATGCGGCGGGAGAACACGAGCGCCATCTCCACCGCCTCCTCGGGCGTCTTGGGCGGAATCGCCATGGCGAGCATGCCGCCCTCGAACAGGTCCGGGCGCGGCTTGCCCAGGTCGGGCGCGCCGATGTGCAACGACGCTGGGCCAATCACAGCGACGACCCCGACATAGTGCCGGCCCGGAGCCAGATTTCTGGCCGCCCATTCAGCTGCCGCCACCTTTATGTAGGAGGAAGCATCGAGCAACAAGGCGCCCTGCTTGAGATTCGCACCGATTGCCTCGAGGTACGGCTGGGCATCGGCAGTCGGGACCGTCAGGATCACCAGGTCTGCGCTGCGACAGGCCTTCTCCAGGCTGAGCGCCTGGCGGCCGACGGCACCCACCTTGCGCGCCTCTCGGACGAGGCTGCCATCCGCATCGTATCCAGTGAGAACCTCGTCCTTGCCGGTCTGAGCCAGCGCCAGCCCGATCGAGGCCCCGATTTCGCCCAAACCCACAATCAGGATATCTATGGCCACGGTCAACCCTCTCCGTCAGCACCCGGATCGAGGAGTCAGCCACGTTGGTTCAGGCTCTCCTCTCCGCCGGGCCCGTACGACAACTGCTGCAGCCATGCAGGATGATGGCTCCCAACCGGCCTCGACGCCGAGTGCCCGGGAGGCGAGCTCTCCCAGGTAGGCGAGAGCCTGGGCCTGGTCAGCCTGATACCCCTGATACCAAGCGGAGGCCGGCCGGCCTGTAGAAATCGCGCCGCGTGCCCAACTTCCTATGGGCTGGGTCGAGAGGCCAGCCAGCACAGGGCCTCAGCTGAACGCCCGAGGACGCCCATCACAGAACCAGCAAGCCCAGAAGCCGTTGGGCCGGCGCCTGCACCAAGATCCCCAGCAAGTCAAGCCGGGTGGCCGTCCCCAAGAAGACGAGCGCCAGGAGGATCATTGCCCCGTAGGGTCTCAGTCGGGCAAGCACATCCTTCCCTTCTGGCGGCAGCAGGTACTCCAGCACCTTCTCCCCGTCCAATGGCGAAAGGGGAATCAGGTTGAAGAACAGCAAGACCAGGTTGATGAAGATGAACTCTACCAGAAAGGCTGAGAGCGAGGCCAAGATGGATCCGCTGACCAGATTGGGGGCAAGCCATCCGGCCCGGAAAGGCAGGGCGGCCAGGACGGCCAGAAGCAAGTTGGATAGGGGACCGGCCGCAGAGACCATGAACAAGCCAGCAGGCGTCCGGCTGCGCAAAGCATAGGGGTTCACCGGGACCGGTTTGGCCCAGCCGAAGCCGGCAACCAGGAGCAGGAGCGATCCGATGGGGTCGAGGTGGGCCAGCGGGTTGAGGGTCAATCGACCGTTGAGGCGCGGCGTCGCATCGCCCAGCCGGTCGGCCGTCCAGGCATGGGCGAATTCATGGACGGTGAAGGCGATGACCAGGGTGACCAGTCGGGCGAGCACGGAGAAGAGATCAATGGGGGGCATCGCCGAGGGATTATACCATCCGGGTGGATGGTATAATGCGCCCCTACGCCTCTGGGGACCTCCAATGCTTCCGGATCTGCAAATGGACGATGTCTTGCGGCTGCGCAAGCCGCATCCCTGCGGCAGCACGGACTGGGTCGTCGTCCGCCTGGGGGCCGACATCGGGCTCAAGTGCCTGGGTTGCGGCCGGCGAATCCTGCTGACGCGCCGCGAACTCCTCCACCGGCTGAAGGCCCGACTGGGTCCAGCCGATCGCACCTCGACGGATGTCTGAGCAACCTCGCATCCTCTTCCTCTTCTCTGACACCGGTGGTGGGCACCGCAGCGCGGCCGAGGCGGTGGTCGAGGCCCTGGAGGGCGCCTATCCGAATCGATTTGACATCCGGCTGGTGGACGCGCTCAAGGAATACGCGCCGCGTCCGCTGAACTACCTTCCCGCCAGCTATCCCATCATGGTGCACTCCCCGCGGGTCTGGGGCCTCGGATACCGGGTCTCCAATGGTCACGGCCGGGCCCGCGCGTTGACGGGCATCGCCTGGCCCTACGTCCGGGCCGCCTCAGCCCGCCTGATCGCCGAGACCCATCCGGACCTGGTCGTCTCCTTCCACCCCATTCTCCTCGCTCCCGTCATCCGGGCCCTCGGCCACGACCGGCCGCCGGTCCTGACCGTCGTCACCGACCTGGTGACGACTCACGCCCTGTGGTATCACCACCGCGTGGATTTGTGCCTGGTCCCAACAGAGTCGGCGCGGCAGAGGGCCCTGGCGTTCGGCATGCGGCCAGAGCAGGTGCGTGTCGTCGGCCTGCCGGTGAGCGAGCGCTTCTGCCAGCCGGCCCCCGACCCCGTGCGGCTACGGCAGGAGCTCGGCTGGCCCACTGACCGCCCGATGGTGCTGGTGGTTGGGGGCGGTGAAGGGATGGGGCCCCTGTGTGAGATCGCACGTGCCCTGGCAAGCAGAGGCGGCAACTTCGGCCTAGCCGTCGTCGCCGGGCGGAACGCTCGCCTGCGGGCCGTGCTCGAGGCGACGGCGTGGCAGGCCCCAACCTTCATATACGGATTTGAAAGGCGGATGCCGCAGATGATGCGAGCCGCCTCCCTGCTGGTAACAAAAGCAGGGCCGGGGACTGTGACGGAGGCGCTTAGCGCTGGCCTACCGATGGTCCTGTACAGCTATTTGCCCGGGCAAGAGGAAGGAAACGTTGGCTACGTTGTCGATCAGGGGGCTGGCCTTTGGGCACCGGGCCCGGAAAGGGCCGCAGACGCGGTTTCTTCCTGGCTTTCCAGGCCAGAGGAATTAGAACAGGCCGCGGCGATCTGCAGGCGGATCGCGCGGCCTGATGCGGCCAAACGGGTGGCCGAAGTCATCGCCAGTACTCTGTCTCGCCGCTCTCCCTCTCCCCTCCTGGGGCCCAGTCTCTCCACGCCCCGGCCCGAAAGCCATTCTCGACCGCGAGGGTAGGCGTCAGATATTGGCGATGACGTTGCTGAACATGTTTCCTACGGAGGCGCCGAAGAGTGAGACGAGCACAATCACCGCTAATGCCACGAGCAGTATCAGCATAGCGTACTCTACCAGGCCTTGCCCCCGAGGGATAAAAAGAAACATGAATGCCCCCGATAATGGTGCAGCCTGAAAAGAGTATAGGTCATCCGCGGGGTTTCGCAAATAGCACCCAGGGGCCAGAGTACTGGTCAACTTGTGACAGATTTCACAATTTGCGCCGGCCGGCGTTTTCGCCCACGCCCTTGCCCCGACTGAGGCGCTGATGGGTCCAACCCCGGAGAACTCCAGCTCTAGGCCTTCAGAACCCGGCGGGCCAGGCCCCTTGGTGGAGCCGCGGACATTGGACGCCGAGGACCTCGCCCGGTGGATCGAGGCTCGCCAGGTGGCGGCCGAGCTCGTGCGCTTGCCGATGCACACCCCCACGGTCGAGCTGGCGGCCCAGGCGGTCGGCACCGATCCTGAAAGGATCGTCAAGTCGCTCCTGTTCCTCGTGGAGGGCCGGCCGGTTGTGGTCGTGGCATGCGGCGTGGGTCGGGTTGACCAGCGGGCTATCGCCTCGTGGTTCGGCGTCGGCCGCAAGCGGGTGCGACTGGCCAGCCCCGCTGAGGTCCTGGCCGCCACCGGCTACCCGATCGGCGCCCTGCCCCCCTTCGGCCACCGCCAACCGCTGCCAACGCTGATCGACCGGCTCGCCCTCGCCCACCCCGAGGTCTACGCCGGCGGGGGCTCGATCGATACGCTGGTGCGCCTCAATCCCGCTGAGATCCAGCGGTTGACCGGAGCAGCCGTTGCCGATCTGGTACAGCCGAGGGGGGGCAATGATGCGCCCGGCTCGCAGGGTTGAGGCGCGTCGGGTGATCCGCCTCGGCCTCTCGGTCCTGTTCGTCACCGCCATCGTCGCCGGATACTGGCTCTACCGCCAGATGCGGCCAACGGCTGCCCGCCTTCTCCGCCTGCGCCAGTACTGGGCCAGCCCGGAAGCCCATGCTGAATGGACCCTCCACGCCGGGGAGCGCTGCGGATCGGCGCCTTTCGTGTTCCCCACCGACGGCTACCTCGGCTTCTTCTGGGGAGACACTTTCCGGCCGGGCGTTCGCCACCAAGGCCTGGACATCTTCGGCCCCACCGGCCCCGATGGGCTGGGCCAAACCCCCGTCGTCGCCGCCTACGCGGGCTACCTCACCCGCCAGCCGGACTGGCGGGCTTCGGTCATCATCCGCATCCCCAGCGACCCTTTGCAGCCCCGCCGTCAGATCTGGATCTACTACACTCACATGGCCGACGCCGAGGGAAATTCGTTCATCGCCGCGGCCTTCCCGCCAGGCACAGCCGAACGCTTTGTCAGCGCCGGGACCCTCCTTGGCTATCAGGGCAACTACTCAGCCGACCCGGACAACCCCGTGGGCATGCACCTCCATTTCTCCATCGTGCTCGACGACGGTCAGGGCCACTTCCGGAACGAACTCGAGATCGCCAACACCCTCGACCCCACGCCCTACCTCGGCATCGAAGCCGACGCTCACCGAATCGGTGACCGAATCTCGACCTGCCCCGCGGATTCCAGGCAGGGTCTCCCATAGGCGTTCGCTACATTCGCCTCATTCGAGACCTCTCCCTGCTCGCTTTCGAGCCAGAATAGCTCCGCGAGGGGAGTCTCAAGAACGCGGGGGGTTTCAGCGCCGGCTCCAAAGAGGGCCTGGTTGCCCCTTTCTCGACCGCGACAATGGTCTGTCAGCTGACGACATCAAAACGCAGCTTGCAGCGCTTGTGTCGATTGCGAGGCGTTGCCCGATCCGCGGGCCGCTCACTTCCCGCCGCCTGTGCCCAGGCAAGGCCCACGCGCCTCGCGGCCTGGCGCTCGCGCCGCCGCGGCCGCCGCGTATGGTATCCTGCGGTGGGCCCTCCACGGAATGCCGTGTACAATAGACCATATGAGCACCGATCTGCTGCCTACAGCGGTCCGGGCCAACTATGAGGTCCACGAGTGGAAGCATGCTTGTGCAATCCTGCAGAATGACTTCCCGTCGGAATGGCAAGACATCGTGGCCTTACTCCGGCAGTTCCGTTTCTACAAGAGCTGGATTACCGTGGGCGGCGGCGGCAAGTCCAAGGTCTCGCAGGCGATTGACGGGTTTCTTTCCCAAAGAGGATGGGTTGAGAAGGAGTTCTCAACATCCGTCAAGGTTGATGAGCACATCATGGACTCGCCTACGCACAAGGTTGACTGCTACAAGAATCGTATAGCCCTCGAGATTGAGTGGAACAACAAGGATCCTTTCTTCGACCGGGATCTCAACAACTTCCGCCTCCTTTTCGACTTGAGGGCGATCAGCGTCGGCATCATTATCACAAGGTGCGATGACCTCCAGGACATATTCGACAAGATCGGCAGAGGAGCGTCTTTCGGGGCCTCCACCACCCACATGTGGAAGCTCCTCCCCCGGATCGAAGGCGGCGGTGGCGGGGGATGCCCAGTCTTAGTGTTCGGCATCACGAAGAGCCTATACGTCAGGGGGAAATGAGCCGTTGAGCGAGACCAGGCCATCATTCGCCTCGATCTTCCTCCAGCAGGTACCTAGGGCGGACTACGGGACAATCCTTGCAGACCCGCCGTGGCAATTCAAGAACCGCACTGGCAAGGTAGCCCCCGAGCACAAGAGGCTGAGCCGCTATCCCACTCTTACCCTCCAGGAAATCAAGGAAATCCCCGTGTGGCTCGTTTCCGCGGAGCCATCACATCTTTACCTGTGGGTCCCGAATGCTCTACTAAAGGAAGGGCTCGAGGTGATGGAGGCCTGGGGGTATCAGTACAAGACAAACATCGTCTGGCAGAAGATCCGCCGAGATGGCGAACCGGACGGCAGAGGTGTTGGCTTCTACTTCCGGAACACAACTGAGATGGTCCTGTTCGGAGTGCGTGGCAAGCTGCGCACGTTGAGGCCTGGCCGTACCCAGGTTAATGTGCTCAAGAGCCGCAAGCGTGAGCACTCGCGGAAGCCGGACGAGCTCTACGACATAATCGAGGCATGTAGTCCTGCACCATACCTGGAGCTATTCGCTCGAGGCCGCCGCGAAGGTTGGGACCAGTGGGGGGACCAAGTGACCCAATACACCATCTCCTGGCCCACCTACGCACACAACAGTCAGAGAATCAAAGAACGGCCCGCTAGACTCTACCCTGTCCTATCGAGATCCACGAAGGCACACCGCAAGTAGCGGGGCCACACCCACAGCTTCCCAGTTGGCGTCCAATAGCATGCTGAAGCTGACCGGGCTGGCTGCAGCAAAGGGGACAGCGCCCCGCCCATGGCACTCGTCCCGCCGCGTATAATACCCGGTGTCAACCGGCTGTCTCAACCTTCCACGGGTTGACAGAAACGAAAGCGCTGACGAGGACAGAAGGAGACAGATACGCCGGCCGTTAGGCGCGGGGTACTAATGGTCTGGGAAGAAGGGGAAACGTGCAAGACATTGGGAGTGATCGTTGACGGAAGGACGGTCTTCAATCGCGGTGATCAGGTCACGATTCTGAGGGCAATACCTTCGCAACCAGGACACCCTTACAACGGTTATATCGTCTACTCCCCATTATTGGGGCGACATGTCGAACTCAGGGAAGGGAAGCTTGAACCGTGTTGAGGCGCACATGGTCGACACGAACGGCCCTGACAGTTCATCCAAACCAAAGGGCGCGGGCTAACAAGCGCCTCCAGCCGACGCCGCTGTTCATGACGCGAGGCATGCCAACGCTGCACCCCCTCTGAGAACCCACCATCGCGCGACGGGTCCCACCCTGACTTCCGGCGGGCCAGGCCGTTCGCGACGCGAAGCCAGCCCCCGCCTCCCCGTCTGGCCCGCGACGCCGGCGTCGCCCTGGCAGAAAGGTGAAGCCGATGCCCTACATCGTGTGTGCAGAAGAGGTGGAACGGCACTGGGTGGCCTACGCCCCTGACCTGCCAGGGTGTTTCGCCACTCAGAAGGATCCACAGGCGGCGATCAGCGCCATCCCCGCCGCGGTCGAGGCATATCTTGCCTGGGCGGCCAGCCATGGTCTGCACATCTCCGGCCTTTCCGGGCCCCTGGTCGTCGACGAGGTGATTCGGGTCTGGTCATACGACGAGGGCTACGAGGTCAACGCCTTCTTCGCCTCGGACCGGCCGCCCCTGCTTCCCGATGAGATACCCGAAATCGAGCTCTTGCTGACGGCTACCCGCGAGGATCTACAGGCGGCGGTCCAAGACCTATCCGAGGAAGCTCTCACCCGCGAGTTTCCCGGCGAGCGCTGGCCTATTGCCGGCATCCTGGGCCACGTCGCCAACGCGGAGTGGTGGTATCTCGACCGGCTGGGACTCGCCTTTCCAGAAAACCAAGTGCCGGAGGACCCGATCGACCGCCTGGTGCAAGTCCGGCAGCACTTCCTGGGCACACTTGGCACCCTCGTCAAGCGAACCGGAGTCGTCACCCTCTCCGGCGAGACCTGGTCGGCCCGCAAGGTCATCCGCCGGGCTCTGTGGCACGAGCGTGATCATACTGAGCACATTCACAAGCTGCGGGCGAAGCTTGGCTAGCCGTCCGCGTCGGGGTCTACTTCGAATAGGCTCCTGCGCTGGGCAACCCGAGTGCCTCCCGGCCGCCCACGACGCCGCGCCTGGGCAACGAAGCCGTCAACCATGTTTCTGCTCCCTTCCTGACTGATGGCATCGCCGACGGGCGCCGGGCCCAGTACTTCCTCTCCAGCACCGAAGATAGAAAGGAAGGCATGCGGGCCTTCAGCGCCGCACGCAAGCCAGAGTAGAAGGGGAAGTGTCGGACGTCACGCGGCATCAGCCGCGGTCGACCCTCGTCGAGCCATGATCTCTCACCGCACCCTTGTCACCGCTCTGCGGGACCTCGGCCTGACCACGCGCAGCCTAGTGATCGCTCACGTCTCGCTGGCGCGCCTGGGCCGTGACCCCCGTCACGCCGAGAGCGTCCTTGACGCCCTCCTCGAGAACTGCCACACACTGGTTCTGCCAGCCTTCACGTATCAGAGCGTGGTCGCCGACGCACACCGACAAGCCGGAACGGACCCGTTCCTCTCCGACGCGCCGCCAGCAAGCGCGTCGGCGGGACCCTCCCGCCCCGACATACCTCGCGATGGCGAGACAGGAGCGCTTGCGGAGGCTCTGCTCCGGATGCGCGGTGCCCTCCGTTCAGACCATCCCATCCTTTCGTTCGCCGGCATAAACGCCTTTGAGGCATTCCAGCGCCAGTCGCTCGAGGATCCTTGGGGGCCAATCGCCTGGTTGACCGAAAACGATGGCGACGTACTGCTCGCCGGGACGGATCATACCGCCAACGTCAGCCTGCACTACGCCGAGAAGCTCGCGGGCAGGAAACAGTTCCTTCTCCGGGCACAGACGGCGCAAGGGATAGTGGCATGCCCTGGCTGTCCAGGCTGCCCCGATGGCTTCAACGCGATCGAGCCTCGGCTTGTGGGCGTCGCCCGCAGACACGAGCTACAAGGCGCCACGCTCCAATTGATCCCGCTGCGCGATCTCATCCACGTCGCTGTCTCGTGGATCCGACAGGATCCGCGCGCTCTCCTGTGTGACCGACTTGGCTGCGAGCGCTGCAGCGAGATCCGCGCCGCGGTACGGCTCGGAGATTGATATCGCCTGCTCCGTGAGCCGCGGACGTGCCAGCCGCGTCCGAGCGTTGCCTCCCAGGGCGCTGACCTGCTCTCCCATGCCGCTGCCTACTACTCCAAGAACGGCTACTATTTCCCAGGGCCAGGTCACCCACGCAGTGCGCTAGTGGCAGGCCCATGACTGCAGCAAGGCAGCCAGGGAACTGGGCCTGCGGCCGAGGCCGCTTGGCGAGACGTTGAGAGAGGCCTTCGATTGGTTCACTCGCCGCGGCTTCTGGGAGCCATGGTCATTTGTGGTATGATCTCGCCCGAGGGCAGGATGGCCGAGCCTGAGAAGATCACCATCATCGAAGGCCCAACACCGACGTTCGAGATTGTCTCCGACGGTTTGGTCGCCGGTTTGGCAGAAGGTCCAACCCCCTCCCAGGC
>CAYQUY010000075.1:0-9596 GCA_964420755.1 uncultured Anaerolineaceae bacterium | reverse complement strand
AATCATTACTTATTTGCGATGTTTCTTTTTTTCTACATTCATTATTTAAGAAACGACCTACCTCTGTTCTTGCCCAAGTATCTGTTTTTTGCAATTTCCAAAAAATATTGAGGATGTCTTCTAAATTTGTTTTCTTGACCTCAATATAAACTCTCATCATTTCTCCTGAAAATCTTTGATCAATTTTTCTACCACTCATCTTATCTAACAAAGTGGGGAGTCGATCTGGATTATTCTTTATTAGTTGACTAAAAACAGAGGATAAATCGTAAGTATCCGCCTTTCTCGTTCGACACATCCGCTCAATCCCACATGCCGAGATATGTCTTCGCAGAGGCAGGCGGCAATCTGGGGGTCGGCCCGGCGGGCGTGCCAATTGTATGATTAGGAGAGGAGAAAAATGACCAGAAAGAAGCTGACTCGTCGCGAGTTCCTCAAGATGACCGCTCTCGCCGGCGGGGGTGCTGTGTTGGCCTCTTGCGGTGGCGGGCCACAGGCAACTGCAGCGCTGCCAGACCTGAGCACCGGCAATGCTATCCCTCTGGACGAACTGGCCGCGGCCGCGCAGACGGAGGGGCAGCTCAGTGTCATCGCTCTACCTCGGGACTGGGCCAACTACGGCAAGATGATCGATACGTTCAAGGAGAGGTATGGCCTCGTGGTGAACGAGCTCTTCCCGGACGCGGGTTCGGGCGATGAGATCGAAGCCATTCGATCCAACAGGGAGAGCCGAGGCCCGCAAGCGCCGGACACCTTGGACATCGGCCTTGGGTTCGTGCAGGCCGCCACCGAGGAAGGCCTGTTCGCCAAGTACCGAGTGTCGACTTGGGACACCATCCCCGACTCCGTGAAGCACCCCGAGGGCTACTGGTATGGCGACTACTACGGCGTTCTGGCCTTTGAGGGTAACCTCGATGTCGTCCAGACCATGCCAGAGGACTGGGAAGATCTGCTCAAGCCCGAGTACGTGAACATGTTCGCACTTGCGGGGGAGCCCACGACATCGGCCGAGGCGAACTACACCGTCTGGGCAGCCGGCCTCTCCCGCACCGGCTCGCTGGACACGGCCGCCGAGGCGGGGCTAGAGTTCTTCGCTGAGATGAACCAGGCGGGGATCTTGCTGCCAACGACAGCCAACACCTCGACCATCGCCAGAGGCGAGACCCCGCTGACCGTTGAGTGGGACTACCTGGCTCTGGCCAATCGAGACCAGTACGCAGGCAATCCGCCTACGGCAGTCATCGTCCCGAAGACGGGTGTCCTGGCGGGGCCGTATGCACAGGCGATCAGCGCCTTCGCTCCGCATCCTTATGCGGCCCGTCTCTGGATGGAGTTCCAGTATTCGGATGAGGGGCAGCTGATCTTCCTGGAAGGCTACGCTCACCCGATCCGCTACAATGACCTGGCCGCCCGCAACGTGATCCCCGCCGAGTTGGCTGCTCTGCTGCCGCCGGCGGAGGCCTACGCTGCTGCCGCCTTCCCAACAGTGGACCAGGTCAATACCGCCAAGGAATACATCGCCACGAACTGGCGCAGTGTCGTCTACGGGGAATAGGAGACGCCAGGCGTGCGTCGTCTCGAAAACGGCCGGCTTGGAAAGGGGGACGCGCCTCAAGCGCGTCCCCCTCGTCGGAAATCGTCCTGGGCATGGCTGGGGGTCATGCCTTTCTATGTCTTCATCTTCGCCTTTCTGATCGTACCCTCGCTGTCCATCGTTGTCCGCAGCTTCAGGGGGCCCTCAGGCGGATTCAGCTTCGTCAACTTCGCGACGCTGATCTCACGGGTCGACCTCATGCGGGCCTACCTACTGACGACCGAGATCAGCGTGGTGACAGCGGTGGGGGGAGCCATCTTCGGCTTTCTGCTTGCCTATGCGGTGATCCTGGGGGGTCTGCCGCGCTTCCTGCGCTCGTTCCTGATGACTTTCTCGGGTGTGGCTGCCAACTTCGGGGGGGTGCCCCTGGCGTTCGCCTTCATCGCCACCATGGGACAGACCGGCCTCATTACTCGGTTCATCAATTCCGCATTCGACGTGAACCTGTACACGGAAGGATTCACCTTGTACAGCTTCTGGGGCCTGAGCATCGTATACTTGTACTTCCAGTTCCCCCTGATGGTGCTGATCATGGCCCCCGCCCTGGACGGGCTTAAGCGCGAGTGGCGAGAAGCCGCCCAGAACCTTGGCGCCTCGTCGCTGCAGTTCTGGCGCCATGTCGCCTTCCCGATTCTCCTGCCCTCGATCCTGGGGACCATGATTCTGTTGTTCGGCAATTCCTTCGGCGCCTATGCCACGGCGTTCGCGCTCACGGGGACCAACATCAACTTGGTGCCAATCCAAATCGGTGCGAATATCTCAGCCGATGTCCTGTTCAATCCGGGATTGGCTAACGCCCTGGCGCTGGGAATGGTCGTCATCATGGCTATCAGTATCGTGGGCTACACCACGCTTCAGCGTCGTACGGCGAGGTGGTTGCGATGAGGAGGGGAAGCTTCTGGGCTTGGCTGTGGATCATCCTGGGGTTCCTGTACTTCTTCGTGCCGTTGGCCGCAAGCTTCGAGTTCAGCCTGCGCGCCGTCCGGGGCAGATACACGTTCAAGGCCTACGAGAACGTCCTGTCAGACCCCGCCTTCTATAAGAGCTTCGGATTCTCGCTGGAGATGGCGGTGTTCACCATCCTGGTTGGCTTCTTGCTCATCGTCCCCACCGCCTACTGGGTGCACTACCGCCTGAAGAGTCATCGGCCCGTGGTGGAGTTCATCACCCTGTTGCCTTTCGTTGTGCCAGCCGTGGTACTTGCCTTTGGGCTGATCAGGACCTACTCCCAAAGGCCGATCACGCTGGTCAACAGCCCAGCCCTGCTTGTGGCGGCCTATATTGTGTTGTCGCTCCCGTACGTCTATCGGGCGGTGGACACAGGGCTGCGGGCCATCGACGTGCCCACTTTGACGGAGGCTGCCCAGAGCCTGGGGGCCGGGTGGGGTACGATTCTGTTCCGGGTGATCTTCCCCAACTTGCGCGTGGCGTTGCTGAGCGGCGCGTTCCTCACTTTCGCCATCGTGATTGGGGAATTCACCCTCTCTCAGCTAATGTACTGGCCGGCATTTGGGCCGTACATGGAGGCAATTGGCGTCACCCGGGCCTATGAGCCAGCCGCGCTAGCAACCATGAGCTTCGCCCTTACCTGGGCGTCCATCGGGCTGATCCAGTGGATGGGCCGGGGTGCCCCTGGCCAGGCACAGATCACGGGTGCACGCTAGCAGAACGAGGCAATCATGGCTTTTCTGGACCTAATCAATGTGAGCAAGGAATTCGGCGCCGGGCGGACTTCGGCGACAACCGTGGCGGTGAAGGACTTCAACCTTGAGGTCGCTAAGGGCGAGCTGGTTTCCTTCCTCGGGCCCAGTGGCTGCGGCAAGACCACCACGCTGCGCATCGTGGCCGGCTTCGAAGAACCAACCACGGGCACCGTTACCCTGGATGGCAAAGATATCACCCATAAGGCGCCCAATCAACGAAACGTAGGGATGGTGTTTCAGGCCTATGCCCTGTTCCCCAATATGACCGTGGCCGATAACCTTGGCTTTGGCCTGAGAGTCGCCAAGAAATCGAAAGAGGAGATACGGAAGCGGGTCGAAGAGATGCTCGGCCTGATCCGGATGCCTGAACTGGGGGACCGTTATCCCTACCAGCTTTCCGGTGGCCAGCAGCAGCGCGTGGCACTTGCGCGAGCCTTGGCCATCCAGCCGGCGGTGCTGTTGCTCGATGAGCCGCTGTCGGCCCTGGACGCCAAGATCCGGGTTGAGTTGAGATCGGAGATCCGGCGGATCCAGCAGCAACTGGCCATTACCACCATCTATGTCACCCACGACCAGGAAGAGGCGCTTTCGATTTCCGATCGGGTCGTGGTGATGAATGCCGGGATGACAGAGCAAATCGGCAAGCCGTTTGAGATCTACAACTTTCCCAGTACGTCCTTCGTCGCCTCCTTCGTCGGCACCCTCAACCAGCTGCGCTGCATGGTGGTGGATGCGGCCAAGGGTACGCTCAGCTACGATGGCCAGCAGTTCATTACCAGCTCCCCGGTGCGTGGAGCGACAGGGGAGATGGTGACCGTGATGCTGCGGCCCGAGGAACTGCACTTCGAGGCCCAGGAAGGCGAGAACAGCCTGAGCGGCAAGGTCGAGACGGTGACCTTCCTGGGAGCGATCGTGCGCATCCGCATCAACATGGGCACTGCCCTGATCATCATCGACGCCCTGAACGAGCGCACGTTGAAACTGCCCGTGGCGGGCCAGACTCAGACCGTGTCCTTTCTGCCCCACGCCTGTTGGGTCATGGCTGAGGCGTAGCCGTCGGACAGCAGAAACGGACGGAGTAAGGGCACGGCGCGCCGTGCCCTTACTCTTATCCGGTGGACCGAGGGAACAGAAGCGATGGCGGCTGAGGACTGCGTGATCGGCTGCGACGTGGGGTCGCAAACCCTCAAGGCTGTGCTGCTGTCATTGGAGGGGAGCCTTGTCGGCGAGGCGGCGGAGAGCTATGCCATAGATTTCCCTCATCCGCTCTGGGCGGAGCAGCCCGTGGAGCGCTGGATAGGGGCTCTCGGGAGGACGGTCTCCCGGTTGCTCCGACAGGCAGATGTCCCAGCCAGCCGGGTCCGGGCTATGGGCGTGGCCAGCCAGGTGGATGGCGTTGTCCCCGTCGATGCCTCCGGCCAAGCCCTGCTCCCCGCCATCCTTTGGATGGACCGGAGGGCCAGCGCGCAGTGTGAGAAGGTCCGCTCGACATGGGAGGACCTGGATGGCTTCCATCATTCTGGCCTGAACCTCGACCCCAGCCACGTGGCCCCAAAGATTCGTTGGATCGCCGAGAACCGTCCGCGCGTCTACGAACGCGCGGCCCACTTCCTTCTACCAGGCAGTTACGTCGCCCACTATCTCACCGGCGAGATTGCCCTCGACTACTCGAACGCCTCCTCAACGCTTCTCCTCGACTTGAGCTCCCGAACCTGGTCGCAGCCGATGTGCCAGTGTTTCGAGGTCCATCCTGCCCTGTTGGCAACTCTGGGGGCCGCGACCGATGTCCTGGGGACTCTGCAAGCGAGCGCAGCGCAATCCCTGGGCTTGAAGCCTGGAACTGCGGTCGTGATCGGCAGCGGCGATGAACACGCAGCCTGCCTGGGGGGTGGGGTGCTTCGGCCTGGACTTGTCGGCGACATCGCGGGAACAGCCGAGCCGTTGTGCACGGCCAGCCCGAAGCTTCTGTTCGACCCTGGCCGCCTGGTCGAAACCCATTGCCATGCCGACCCGGCCAGCTGGCTCGTCGAGAACCCCGGCTTCGTCTCGGGCGGCAACTATCGCTGGTATCGGGACAACTTTGGTGGCGAATCGGTCCTCTCGGCCCTGCGACAGGGTCTGAACAGCTACGCGTCGCTCGATGCCGAAGCCGAGCAAGTGCCAGCCGGGTCAGAGGGCCTGGTCTTTCTCCCCTGCCTGATGGGGGCGATGACCCCAACCTGGAATGAGACAGTCAGGGGCGTGTTCTCCGGCTTTACCTTGGCTCACTCGCGCGCTCATTTCACCCGGGCCATTCTGGAGGGCTCGGCCTTCGCTGTGCGGGACATCACGGAGCGGATGCGGGACATGGGGCTTGACCCGCGAGAGATCCGCGTCATGGGGGGCGGTGCCCGGAGCCACCTCTGGAACCAGATCAAGGCGGACGTGACCGGCATCCCTCTGGCCGTGCCGTATACTACGGAAACGACTGCTCTCGGGGCAGCGCTCCTGGCACTGGTAGGCATCAGAGTGGACGCCTCGCTCTTGGAGGCCACCGATCGGGTGGTTCGCATCCGGGAACGGATCGAGCCGCGATCCGAGACCCGCGAGGTCTATCAACGGCTGTACGCCTTCTATCGGCGCACCTATGAGGCGTTGGAGCCGGTGTTTGAGGAGGCGGCCCGCGAGGGCCGTCATCCTGACGTCTCGGAGGCCGGGCCAGACTCCGGTTCCTCAGCCTAGCCCGGTGTCATGTCCTGCTTGGAGCTTGGGAGCGGTCCAGCCCGGGTGGCCACCGGGACAAGAACCCGACCGCAGTTTGGAGCGATGGATCGCGCCTCAAGCACTGCGCAAGAGAAAAGGAAGCCCAAGGGCCCTTGGTATCCCGATTCGTTCTTGCGGGGCTCCGCCGCTGCGATCGGCACCGGCACAGCCCCCCGAGTGCTGCGGAAGTCCGCGGGGATGCCCGTCAGCCGGGCGCTGGCCTGGTGACTGGCCATCGGGTCACGGTATGGCTTGGCCAAGGAGAGCTCGCCGGCGCGGAACGTCGGGTGCTGCTCCGTACGTCAATGCGTCCCGACGTGGCCAGGCCGAAGTCGGCGGTGGCCCAGGTTGTTGCGAGGCTTCCGTGTCCATCGGGCGTGGGGACCAAGCCACTGGGGGTGTGTGGCGGTGCGGCGGCCGGAAGGGGAAAGCCAAGGCGAGCGCGGACCAGCCGGATGGACCGTCGAGCACAAGCCTAGGGCAGGAGGAAGCAAGACGATGGCGAAGAAGCCCGTTGCGCGCCGGAAGCAGGCCCCTCGGAAGGCGGAGGTCGTCTGCTTCGGCATGCTCATCCCTTCGATCGTCCTGGTGGTCGACCGGCTGCCAGAGCGGAACACCGGAGAGCTCATTCGGCAGGCGGGCGAGACGATCGAGGACGATGCCGCCATCATTGCTTGGCAGCTCCGCTACTGGAACGTCCGCACCGGGCTGATCGGCACTAGCCTGGGGAACGACAGCCGGGGCCGAGACCTGGCCCGCCGCCTCAGGGAACAAGGGGTGTTGGGGAAGGTTCGCCTCTCGCGCACGATGGGCAGCCCCTATGAGGTCGACGTCTCGGATGTCGAGGGGGCCCGCACCTACTTCTGGCAGCGCGAGCCCGAGGTTCTGGATACTCTTGATACGGCGGACCTCTCGCTGATCCGCGGCGCCCGGATCTTCTATGCGGATTGGTATGATGGCGACCACATCCTGCGGGCGATGGACGAGGCCCGCCGACTCGGCGTTCCTGTCTTCTTGAACGTCGAACACGGCCACGTGGACCCGCATGTGCTGAGCGAGTTCATCCCCCGATCGACCATCTGCCAGGCCACGACGGACCCTGCCCAGGTGAGCGGTGACCCGCTTGAGGTGGCCGCCAAGCTCCTGGAGGTGGGCGCGCAGACGGCCATCGTGACGCTGGCCGCCGAAGGAAGCCTGGTGGTCCGGGGCCAGGACCGACTTCGCGCTTGGGCGCCGAAGGTGAGAGTCGTGGACAGCTGCGGCGCGGGCGCCACCTACAGCGCTGGCTTCATCTATGGTCAGCTCAAGAGGTGGAGCCTGGAGGAGATGGTCCGCTTCGCCACGGCCGCGGCCTCGATCAAATGCACGCTGGTCGGGATGCGAGTTTCGCCGGTGGCCGAAGTGCGCCGGCTGGCCGAAACCGTACGACTGGAGCGCTGGTAGGGGTCGCCCCGGCCAGGCAGGACTCCGAAGCCCATCGGGCTAGCAGGCGGGTCACCACAGGGAGTGTCAACTAGGTTCGATGGCGTGAGGGAAGGGGGTGTTGCCCTGACCGTCGGGTTCAGGGCAAGGATCTCGGCGCGGAGGGTTGGGTGAACAAGGTTGCGATCCTCGGTGCAGGTTTCATGGGCTCGGCGATGGCCTGGCCGCTTTCGGATCGAGGCTATGACGTCCGCCTGGTCGGGACGCACCTGGACCAGGACATCATTGCCTCCTGCCGCAGGAAAAACTGGCATCCGAAGCTCGAGCGGCCCCTGCCTGCTCGCGTTAAGCCCTACCCGATCGAGGAGCTGCCACAGGCGCTGGAAGGGGTTGAGTTGATCATCCAGGGGGTCAGCTCGGCGGGCGTCCGTTGGGCGGCCGAGAGGCTGACGCCCTACCTCGACTCCCGCGTGCCGGTGCTCGCCGTCACCAAGGGTTTGGCGCTGGACGAAGCGGGTTTGCTCCAGGTCCTGCCGGACTACTTCAACTCGCAGTTGCCGGATGACATCCGAGGCCGGATTCCTCTGGCGGCCATCGGGGGGCCCTGCATCGCCGGCGAGCTGGCTGGCGGGAGGAACACCTGCGTCGTCTTCGCCTCCAGGGACGAGATCCTGCTTCGACGCTTGGCCAGTCTGTTGCAGACGGAGTACTACCACGTGTGGATCTCGAGCGATCTGATAGGTGTGGAGATCTGCACCGCGCTGAAGAACGCGTTTGTGCTAGGCATCGCCCTTTCCATGGGCATCCTGGAAGCCTCCGGTGGGCCCGACGCGGCCCAGGCGCATATGCACAACCTGGCGGCAGCGCTCTTCGCCGAGGCAGCCCACGAGATGGAGCAGATCGTGCTGGCGGCGGGGGGCGACCGGCGCTCGGTTTGTAGCCTGCCCGGCGTCGGCGACATGTACGTTACTGCCCAGGGGGGCCGGACGCTCCGTCTTGGAACCCTGCTGGGGCGCGGCGTGCCTATCGCCGAGGCTCTGCGCCAGCTGCAAGGGCTTACCCTCGAGTCCGTAGAGACGCTGCGGGTGATGCACAAGGCCCTGCCCGTTCTGGAGCGCGCCGGGAAGGTGCGGGTGGACGAGGTGCCGTTGCTCTGGCATCTCTGCCAGATCGTCGGCGAAGGCGTGCCAGTGGACATCCCCTGGGATCGTTTCTTCGGTGGCTCTCAGCGCGCAAGGCATTGAGCGGGGCGCCCGAAGTGGAGGCTGATATGACGCCCGATGGGACGAACCCATCATCCTCTCGCCAGAGAAAGGGCGATCTGATCTTAGGCCTGGATGCAAGCACGACCGCCTGCAAGTGCATCGTCTGGGACTCTTCGGGGACGCCGCTCGCCGAGGGGCGCGGCAGCATCCAGCTCAGTTCCCCCTCACCGCTCGGCTTCGAGCAGGACGCCGAAGCCTGGTGGTCGGCGACGGCGCAGGCCATTCGTGAGGCTGCATCGCAGGTGAACCCCGATCGCGTTCGGGGAATGTGCATCGCCAATCAGCGAGAGACCTTCGTGCTGGTCGATGGCTCCGGCCGGCCTCTCCGCCCGGCGATTGTCTGGATGGACGAACGCTGCCGGGACCAGGTGGCGGCCGTGCTGGAAGGCGGAAGAGCGCCCCGGCTGCATACCATCACCGGTAAGCCTGCCTCCGTCACGCCATCGTTCTACAAGATCCTCTGGCTTCGACAACAAGAACCGGATCTCTTCGTTGGCGCCCCGCTGGTCCTTGACGTCCACGGCTTCCTGGCCTTCCGTTTGACCGGCCTGTTACGGACATCTCTCCCCAGTGCAGATCCTCTGGGACTTGTGGACGTACAGGCCGGTGACTGGTCACCCGAGGTGTTGGCGTTGGCCCGGCTCGGTCGAGAGCAGGTACCCGAGATCGTGCCTGCTGGTTCGGAGATCGGTGGTCTGACCGAGGAGGCGGCCAGCGCGTGTGAGCTCCCGGCGGGGCTGCCCCTGCTGGGCGGCGCCGGCGACGGACAGGCAGCGGGGCTGGGGGCAGGGCTACTGGACTCCCGCCGGGCCTACCTCAACCTCGGCACGGCAGTGGTGTCGGGTGTGTTCTCCGCAAGCTATCGGACGA
>CAYQUY010000074.1:0-9628 GCA_964420755.1 uncultured Anaerolineaceae bacterium | reverse complement strand
CCCCGAGCCAGAGCCAAGCCCGCGGTTGAGCGCAGGGCGAAAGCCGTGGCCCGGAAGCCCGCTGAGGCAAAGCCCAGGGCACCTGCCAAGCCGGCCAAGAAACCGGCGGCGGGCAAGCCAGCACCGAAGAAGGCAAAGCCCGAGAGCAAGGCCAAGCCCTCCAAAGGGAAGAAGTCGGCTGAGAAGAAGTAGCAGTCTGCGTGGGAGAGAACGATCATGGCACACAAGAAGGGTGGCGGCTCTACCCGCAACGGGCGCGATAGCCAGTCACAGCGTCTGGGGGTGAAGAAGTTCGGCGGCGAAACCGTGAGGGCAGGACACATCCTCGTCCGGCAGCGCGGCACGCATATTCATCCCGGGTTGAACGTCTCTCGGAGCGGTGATGACACGCTGTTCGCGACGGCGGACGGGGTTGTCCGCTACGACTTCACTCGAGGCGGTCGCAGGCGCGTCAATGTCGTCCAGGAATAGCGTGGTCGTTTTGCGCGCCGCGTCCTCGTGAGGGCTGAGTCTGACCCCGGGGATCAGCCCCCAAGGCGTGGCGCGGGTTTGCGGGGAAAGGACTGATGGACATGAAGCAGGGCATTCACCCGAAGTATTTTCCGAACGCGACCGTGATCTGTGCCTGTGGCAACACCTGGCACACAGGATCCACGGTGGAAGTCATCCACACCGATGTCTGCTCCAAGTGTCACCCCTTCTACACCGGCGAGCAGCGCATCGTCGACACAGAAGGCCAAGTGGACCGCTTCTACAAGAAGCTTCAGGCGCACGAGGACTTCGTCGAGGACCAGAAAGCGCGTGAGACTGCTCGCACTTCTCCTGAGCTCCCCATTGCCGAGCTCGAACTCGGCACGAGGGCAGAATCGGCCCTGGCGAAGGCCGGCATCGTGACAGCGGGTCAGGCGTTGGAGCGGCTGGCGCAGGGCGAGGCGGCGCTGCTGGCGATCGAGGGCTTTGGCCGCAAGAGCCTAGCCGACCTGAAGCGGCGCCTGAAGGCGCGCGGCTTTGAGCTGCCCGCGGCAGCCGCCGAACCGCAGGTCGGGTAGTCCGAGAGTCTGGGCCATCAGGAGGGCGCGGATCGCTGGGGGAAGGCGGGTGCAGGGCAGATTCCCTGACTGAACATGCTGCGCCCGAAGAAACGACTTGCCCGAAACGGGTCCGGGTGTAGACTTGGGGCAGGTGCAGTGGCACCTGCCCTTCGCATTCCGGTGGATGGAGGGGAGAGGGATCATGTCTCCAAGTCACGGCAGTGTCGAGGTCATCACCGGGCCGATGTTCAGTGGCAAGAGTGACGAACTGATCCGCAGGCTGCGCAGAGCGCGGATCGCCCGCCAGAAGATCCAGGTCTTCAAGCCGAGCGTCGACACCCGCTCCGCCGAAGACAAGGTCACCTCCCACGCCGGGACCGAGTTCGAAGCCACGGCCGTGCCGCGGGCCGACATGATCTTGGGACTTGTGGCCGAGGATACAACCGTCGTGGCCATCGATGAAGCGCAGTTCTTCGACGAAAGCGTCACCCAGGTCGTTCAGTCTCTGGCCGAACGCGGCATGCGGGTGATCGTGGCCGGCCTCGATACCAACTTCCGAGGCGAGCCCTTCGGCCCCATGCCCGTGCTACTGGCGCTGGCCGAGCAGGTCGAGAAGCTGAGCGCCATCTGCATGGTCTGCGGGGAGGCCGCCACCCGTACCCAGCGGTTGATCAACGGCCGCCCGGCGCGGTACGACGACCCGGTGGTCGTCGTTGGCGCCAGCGAGCTGTATGAAGCACGCTGCCGCTACCATCACCAGGTGCCAAGGACATGAGTATCCAGGACTACCATGAGTTTCTTGATCAGATCCTGATCCCGGAAGATGTCCTGCAGAACCGGATTCGGGAGTTGGGGGCAGCCATCAGCCGGGACTACGCTGGGAAGGATCTGATGCTGATCTGCATCCTGCGCGGCGGGGTGATGTTCCTGACGGACCTGATGCGGGCGATCACTGTTCCCCACAGCATCGACTTCATGGCGGTCTCTTCCTACGGGGTGGGGGCGCGGTCTTCCCATGGTGAGGTGCGCATCACCCTCGACCTGAGGAGCTCGGTCGAGGGCCGGAACCTGCTCCTGGTCGAGGACATCATCGACAGCGGCCACACGATCGCCGCTGTCATCGATCTGCTCAAGACGCGCCGTCCCGCCTCCTTGCGGGTATGCACCCTCCTTGACAAGGCTGAACGCCGGGAAGCCGATGTTCCCATCGACTACCGCGGTTTCGTCATCCCTAACAAGTTCGTCTTCGGTTACGGCCTGGACATGGACGAGCACTACCGCAATCTCCCCTTCGTCGGTGTGGCCAGGCCCGACAAGATCCTCCCGCCGGACTAGATCCTCGCAGGAGGATCATGGCACCGTTACCATGGTTGCCCCAACCAATCGCTGATCTCCTCACTCGGCTGCCGCAGGGGCTGCCCGTCTGGCTGGTCGGAGGAGCAGTCCGCGATGCCCTCTTGGGTCAGCAGGCCTTCGACCTGGACTTCGCCGTGGACGGCGATGCCACGCGCCTCGCACGCCAGGTTGCCGAACAGCTCCAGGGTGCGTACTACACCCTCGACGCCGCCCGCGACACAGGGCGCGTCATCGCCACCAACGCCAATGGCCAACGCCTGACCCTCGATTTCGCCCGCCTGCGAGGCGCTGACATCGAGGCCGATCTCCGCGCCCGGGACTTCACGGTCAACGCTCTGGCGGTGCCCTTGGCCGATCCTGACCGCATGCTGGACCCGACTGGAGGGTTGCAGGACCTCAAGGATCGCTGGCTGCGGGCGTGCACCCCGCAGGCGATTGAGGACGATCCGGTTCGCGCGCTCCGCGCTGTGCGACTGGCGGCCGAGCTCAACCTGCGCATTGATCGAGAGACGCTGAAGCAAGTGGAGCTGGCCAAGGCCCATCTGGCTGCCGTCTCAGCGGAGCGAATCCGCGATGAGTTCCTCCGGATGTTCCAGGCAACTCGCCCAGGCCGGGGTGTGAAGGTCCTTGATCACCTCGGGCTGCTAGAGGTCATCTGCCCGGAGCTCAAGGCGCTGAAGGGCCTGGAGCAGCCCGCACCGCATGCCACGGACGGATGGGATCACACGATGGCCGTCGTGGACCGGCTCAGTGAGCTGCTGCTCGTCCTCGGGCCGGTGCATGACGAAGAGGCCGCGGCCGATCAGGTATTGGCGCACGCCGTCCTCCGCTTGGGACGCTATCGGGGACAGCTGCGCAAGCACCTGGAATCCTCGCTCAGCATGGGGAGGGACACGCGGCAACTCCTCTACTTTGCGACGCTATATCACGATGTCGGCAAGCCAGCCAGCCGCTCCCTGGGTGACGAGGGTGACCTGCACTTCTACGGTCACGAGGAGAAGGGGGCGGAGCTGGCCGCGGCGAGGGCTCAGGCGCTTCGGCTGAGCGGGGCTGAGGTTGACAGGATTCGTCTGATTGCCCTGAATCACCTGCGACCTGGCCTGCTCGAGGCCTCGCCTCCGGTGACGCCGAGGGCGGTCTACCGATTCTTCCGTCACACGGGAGAGGCCGGGGTCGACGTCGTGCTCCTGTCGCTGGCCGACTTCCTGGGCACTTTCGTCGCCGCGCCGCCAGAGGATGCCTGGCTGCGGCGGCTGGACGTCTGCCGGGTCCTGCTGGAGGCGATTCTGGAAGGGCCTCGGGAGCGGCTCGATCCGGCGCCGCTGGTGCGAGGCGACGAGCTCATCCTGGCCCTGCGGCTGGAACCAGGCCCAGAGGTCGCCCGGCTGCTTGAGGCCATCCGCGAGGCGCAGGCTGCAGGAGAGATCCACACAAAGCCCGAGGCGCTGAACCTGGCCGAGCGCCTGGCAAACGCCCGCGACCCTGGGGAGTTCCCGGTGGAAGGGGGAAGCGGACCCTCGGAGGCCGGCTGAAGCGGGGATGCCCGCCGCGAGGGAGGCAGGGATAAGGCTCGGCCGCTAAGGGTAGATCTCTGTCAGGGTGGGTTCGTAGCCGCAGCGGCAGCCGTAGGGGTTTGAGCAGCCCCGGAGGGGAACCTCGGGGGCGTTGACTTTGTCGTAGCTGCCCTCGGCTGCGGCGCACGCCGGGCATGCGTCTTGGGCAACGATCAGACGAATCCGGCCGACGCGGGGGCTGGCCCGCAGGCGGGCGAGGGCGACGGCGGAAGCGGAGTAGACCTCGAGCTCTGCGCCGCAGCCGGCGCAACGGATGGCTTCATCCGGCGACTGAGACTGACAGCGAGTGCAGGTGCGCATAGCCACTCCCGGGATCGGGACCTCGCCGATTGTAGCGAGATGCCCGAGGTTGTCAACGGAACATGGGCCACCGCACGGTCCTTCACTTTGACCTTGACGCCTTCTTCTGCTCCGTCGAAGAGATCCTGAACCCTGCGTTGCGGGGGCAGGCATTCGTTGTGGCCGGGAGTCCCTCGGAGCGGGGTGTCGTGTCATCGGCCTCGTACCCCGCCCGCAGGCACGGCATCCGTTCGGCCATGCCCACGTCTCGGGCACTTCGGCTGTGCCCCGGCCTCATCGTTGTCCGTCCGCGCCATCGCGAGTACGGCAAGCGTTCGGATGAAGTGATGGCTCTGGTGCGAGACTCGGTCCCGATCGTTGAACAGGTTTCGATCGACGAAGCCTTCCTCGATGTGACCGGCCACCCGCAGGCCGGGCCAGATGTCGCAAAGCGCTTGAGGGACGAGATTCGTCATCGTTTTGACTTGCCTTCCTCCTGGGGCGTCGCTTCCAACAGGCTGGTGGCCAAGATCGCCACGAACGTGGGCAAGCCCAACGGCCTGGTTGTCGTGCCCGCAGGCCAGGAGGCCGCGTTCCTTGCCCCGCTGCCAGTTGGCATGCTCTGGGGAGTGGGCCCCAAGACCCAGGCAGTCCTCAAGCAGGCCGGCGTGGAGACGATTGGCGACCTGGCCGGCCTGCCAACTGACCGGCTGGCGCTGCTGTTTGGGGATCGTGGCACCGATCTTGCAGCCAGCGCCAAAGGCGAAGACGACAGCCCCGTCGAAGAGTGGCACGAGGCGCGGTCGATGTCGAGCGAGACGACCTTCGCCAGGGACCTTTCCAACGGGGAGGAGCTGCGCCACACCCTGCGGCAGTTATCCGACGACGTCGGGGGCCGGTTGCGGGAGGAGGGGTTGGCGGGGACGACGGTCCGGGTCAAGTTGCGTTGGCCCGACTTCAAGACGATCACCCGCCAGCGCCGGTTGGGCCAACCGACGAACCAGGACGGGGAGATCTACGAGGCGGCCCTGGAGCTTTTCGAAGGGACGTGGCGCCGAAATCAGGCGGTGAGGCTGATCGGTGTGGCAGTATCCGGCCTTGGGCCGCCCGCTCGCCAGCTGGGCCTCTTCGACCGGTCCTGGGAGGAGGACTCCCGGCTGCTGGCGGCTGTCGACGCCATCCGCGCCAAATATGGAAAGGGCGCGGTGCAGCGGGCAAGCGACTTGCAGCCCCATAGGCGGCCACGGGGTAACACTGGGGAAGGCGGCCAGGGCGATAGGGACTAGTCAGAGCACCGGCCAGCAGTCCGCAGGCGCCACGCTCGAGTCCGGGGGAACGGTCTGGTTGACGAGGGAAAGTCGGGTTGCGTAATCGGAGGGCCAATCATGACCCTGTACGGCAAAGGCTTCTTCATCTGGCAGATTCCCAAGTGCGAGAACGGGAATCCCAGTGCCATCGCGGCCAAGGCGGCCTCAGCCGGTCTGTCCCATGTGCTCATCAAGATCGCGGACGGAGCGAACTGGCCCTACAACTTCGACACTCGGGCGAATGTCGACCTGGTGCCCCCGGTGATGGAGGCCTTGCGGAGTGTTGGCGTCTCGGTCTGGGGATGGCAGTATGTCCGCGGTAGCAACCCGATCGGGGAGGCGCAGCTGGCGATTCGCCGAATAAGGGAACTGGGGGTTGAAGGCTTTGTGATCGATGCTGAGGGGGAATACCGCCGTCCGGGCATGGGCAGGGCTGCCAAGCGGTTCATGGGGGAGCTGCGAAAGGAACTGCCGGACTTGCCCATGGCCCTGAGCACCTACCGCTTCCCCCGCCGGCATCTCGACTTCCCCTTTGGCGAGTTTCTCGAGGGCTGCGACCTCGCCATGCCGCAGGTCTACTTCGAGCAGGCCCACAACCCGGAGGAGCAGCTGGCGGTGACGGTGGAGCAGTACATGGCGCTCCGGCCCGCCCGGCCCGTGTTCCCGACCGCGCCGGCCTACGGCTCCAACGCCTGGCGGCCGACACCGGAGGAGATCAAGCGCTTCCTCACCAAGGCCCGTGCCCTTGGCCTGACCGGTGCCAACGCCTGGAGTTGGGACTACGCCTCGCGACCTCTCTACGCGGACCTCTGGGATGCGATTGCCACTTTCCACTGGCCGGCCACACCACCCGTGCCCACCGCCGAAGCGCCCGAGCATCTGATCGAGCTTCTTAACGGCCACGATCCGGCTGCAGTCGCGGCCTTCTACTGCGACAATGCGGCTCACGTCACCGGCCTTAACACGTCTGTGGGCACATCCGCCATCACCGACTGGTACAAGACCCTCTTCACCGAAGTCCTCCCCAACGCCACTTTCCAGCTGACCGGCAAGAACGGCGAGAACAACTCGATGCACTTCACCTGGGCTGCGACCAGCGATAAGGGTCCAGTGACTAACGGGAATGACACGCTCGGCCTCTACGACGGCCAGATCCTCTATCACTACACGTTCTTCACCGTCGCCCAGCCTGAGGACGCAGAAACGAGTTGACAAACCCAAGAAGCCCGACGTCTCCGCCAAGACATCGGGCTTCTTGATTCCTGGGCCTGCTGCCGCTGGTCAGCGCTTGCGGGTAGGCTTGCGCCTCGCCTCTGCCTTCTTGGGCTTGGAGCGCGGAGACTTGGAGACTTGCCGTTTCGATTCCGTTGTGGTTCTGTGCTTGGGCCTGGCCGATCGCTTCGCCTTCCCGGGGGCGACCCCGCTCGTCTTGTGGATCGGGCTTGCCTTGGTTTCCAGGCCATTGGTCACGGCCTCGGCAAGCTCCGGGCGCGCCAGGGCGGGATGCAGGGCAATCACCCGATCGTTCTCCTTGACCTCGAACAGCACCTTGCCGCTGGCGGCTCGGGAGCGTCGAGGGGCGTCGCCAAACCGCAGAGCGCGCGCCGGCGATCGGGCCAGGCGGATCACGGCGCGATCCTCGGCCTGTCCCAGGGCGGCGCCGGCCAGAGGGATCTCTTCCCCGGACCGGAAGACAATCACGCCTTTGCCGTGGCGCCCCTGCCGCGGGAACTCCTTCAACGGAACCCGCTTGCCTCTCCCGTCGGACGTGACCACCAGGAGGTCCGCATCTCGCCTAGCCACCTCCATCCCCACCAGGCCCGCCTCTTTGCCTTCCAGGCGCATCCCCAGCACGCCCGCGGCCGCCAGACCCATCGGACGCACCTCGGCCTCCGAGAACCGGATCGCCATGCCGCTGTTGCTCACCAGGATCAGATCGTCATGCCCGCTGGTCAGGCGGACCCAGCCCAGCGCGTCGCCCTGGCCAACGTTGAACGCCGGGAAGGCCCTGGCCGACGGGCCAGGAAGCGCCTCCACCCCGGTCTTCTTGATCATCCCCAGTCGGGTGGCGAGGACCAGGTAGGCGCCGCCAGCGCCTGCCCCGGTCCGTTCAGGGGGCAGAGCGATCCCCGCCACGACGTCTGAGCCGGGGGCCAGCGCGGTCGCGCCGGCGACAGGGCTGCCCTGTGACGGATCATCGCATTCCGGTAGGGTGTGGACGGCCACCGCCGCTGCGTTGCCATGGGGCTCGAACAAGTACAACGTGTCCCGGCCGCTGGCGCCGATGACAAGGCTGGGGGCACCCTTGCCCGAGAGCCGCGGCAGGCGGGCAGTCAGCGTTCGGCTGATCAGCCCCTCCGGCGTGACGACAACCCAAGTCTCCTTGACCGGGGCTAGCTCGGCCAGGTCGCTGGCCGTGAGAGCCTGCCGTGGCTTCTTCCCCTTCCCGACCTGAACCACCTGGGTTCGGCGCCGGTCACCGTAGAGTGCTTTCATCTGGCGTATCTCGTCGGCGATGGCCTCGCGCAGTTTCTTGTCCGATGCCAGGAGAGCTTCCAGCGACTTGATCTGCGCCAGCTTCTCTTTGTATTCGAGGTCGATCTTCTTGCGCTCCAGAGAGGCCAGGCGACGCAGGGGCATGTCCAGGATGGCATCGGCCTGGATCTCGGTCAGTCGGAAGCGGCGGCGCAGCCGTTCCCGGGCCTGGTCCACATCTTTGGCCGAGCGAATCAGGGGGACCACCTCGTCCAAGTGCTCGAGGGCAATCCGCAGCCCCTGGAGCACGTGCGCCCGCTCCCGCGCCCGCCGCAGGTCGAACTCGCTGCGCCGCCGCACAACCGCAAGCCGGTGCTCCAGGTAGAACCGCAGCGCCTGCTTGAGGGTGAGCAATCTCGGCTCGCCGTCGACCAGGGCCAGCATGATGACGCTGAACGTGCTCTGCATCGGGGTACGGCGGTGGAGCGCGGCGAGGACCTTCTCCGGGTCGGCTGCCTTGGTGAGTTCGATGACGATCCGCATTCCCTGCCGGTCGGACTCGTCGCGCAGATCCGCCAGACCCTCCAGCGATCCTTCCCGGGCGAGCTCGGCGATGCGCTCGATCAGGCTGGACTTGTTCACCTGGAAAGGCAGCTCGGTGACGATGAGGCGGGAGCGTCCCCGTCCCATGTCCTCGACGTGCGCCTTGGCCTGGACGCTGACTCGACCGCGTCCTGTCCCGTATGCGGCGGCCAGGCCCTCACTCTCGCCCTTGCCCCTGACAATGATTCCGCCGGTGGGGAAGTCGGGACCCTGGATGAATGCCATCAGGTCGTCGACACTGATCTTGTCCTGCCTGGTCCAGTTCTCCAGCATGTAGACCAGGGCATCGCATACCTCGCCCATGTTGTGGGGTGGGATGGAGGTGGCCATCCCGACGGCGATGCCAGTGGCGCCGTTGACGATCAGATTGGGAACGGCCGAGGGCAACACGGTCGGCTCCTGCAGCGAGCCGTCGAAGTTGTTGATGAAATCGACCGTGTCCTTGTCGATGTCCCCCAGCATCTCCATCGCCAGGGGGGTCAGGCGGGCCTCGGTGTAGCGCATGGCTGCCGGGGCATCTCCGTCGATCGAACCGAAGTTCCCTTGGCCCTCGATCAGTGGGAAGCGCATCGAGAAGTCCTGCGCCAGGCGGGCCATGGCGTCGTAGACGGCCATGTCGCCATGGGGGTGATACTTGCCCAGCACCTCGCCGACGATGCGCGCCGACTTCTTGTACTCCGACTCCGGCCGGATCCCCATGTCGTGCATGGCGTATAGGATACGGCGATGAACCGGCTTCAGCCCATCGCGCGCATCCGGCAACGCGCGAGAGACGATCACGCTCATGGCGTAGTCGAGGTACGCCTGCTGCATCTCATTGTCGATATCGATCCGGCGGACCTGTCCGACTTCCATTGGATCACCTCTTGGGCGGAATGATACGGTCTCCGAGCGTCTCCGTCAATCGCTGGTGTTGTCCGGCGGAGCGGCCGGCCATCGGCCATCTCGGCCCGATGCCGGATGCGTCGCCGAGGAGAGGATCAGGGTGTGGAGGGCCCCCCAC
>CAYQUY010000073.1:0-9763 GCA_964420755.1 uncultured Anaerolineaceae bacterium | reverse complement strand
TGCGCCGTGACCGATGCCGAGGCCGACCCCAGCATGCTGACCTGTCCGACCCAGGGGCTGGCGAAGTTCGAGCAAATGGTCGCCCGGGGCCTTCTCCGGGAAGCCTACCGCGACGGGGGCACGGTCATCTACGAGGTGATCCAGTGATCGGCTCATGGCTCGCCTGGTGGCTTGTCAGCAGCCTTCTGGGAGCGGGGACGTTTCCCATCGCCCATCGACTGCTTCACCGACTGCCCGATCGCGGGTATGGCGTCAGCCGGGCAGCCGGCATTCTGGCCGCCGGGTATCTGCTGTGGCTGGGAGCCTCGGTCCGGGTGCTCCGGAACGACTTGGGCGGCGCGCTCGCGGCGGTCGTCGTTCTTCTGGCGCTCGGGGCATGGGTCGGCAGCGGGAAGTGGGGCGAGCTCGGCCAGTGGGTCTCCAGGCGCTGGCGGTCTATCCTGGTCTGGGAGCTCCTGTTTGCGCTGGCCTTCGCCTGGTGGGCCTTCGTCCGGGCCAACAATCCGGAGATCGCCTGGACCGAGAAGCCGATGGAGTTGGCCTTCCTCAACTCCGCGCTGCGGTCATCGAGCTTTCCTCCCGCCGATCCCTGGCTCTCTGGCTATGGAATTTCCTACTACTACTTCGGCTATGTCCTCCTGGCATTCCTGGCGCGGCTGACTGGCGTGAACGGCGGTGTCGCCTTCAACCTTGGGAACGCCCTCTGGTTTGCCCTCACCGCCTGCGGCACCTACTCGGTCCTCTACAATCTCCTGGCCAGCCGGGAGGGCAAGCCCCGCCTGGGCGCCCCCTTGCTGGGCCCCCTTTTCGTCCTAATCTCAGGGAACCTTGAGGGGGTGTTCGAGGTCGCGTACGCCCGTCATCTCTTCTGGCGGACTCATGCAGATGGGACGCTGACCTCGAACTTCTGGGCGTGGCTCAACCTGTCTGACTTGGCGAACCCGCCGGCAGCCCCGGCTAGCTGGATGCCCTCACGCTTCTGGATGTGGTTCCAGGCCTCTCGCGTCATCACGGACGTCGACCTGGCGGGGAGGGCTGTATCGGCCAGCCCGATCTCGGAGTTCCCGTACTTCTCCTTCCTGCTGGCCGATAATCACCCCCATCTGCTGGCCCTGCCGTTTGTCGTGCTCGCCATCTCCGTATGCCTCAACGTCTTCTTGGCGGGACGGCGGGAAGACATCCGCTTGAGCAACGTGCGGGTGTCGCTGAGGGCGAGGAACTGGTTTGGCCTTGCGGCCCTCGCCGTGGGGCTGCTCTATCTGGGAACGCGAATCGGCGGCGCCGTCTCGCATGGCATTCCTACCGGCGATGTCCTGGCGCTGGCGCTCAGGAGCTCCATCCTGGCTGCTGTTGGCCTGGCCATTCTGGCCGGATTCGGGTTGCTCCAGCTGGGATTGGTTCCGAGCTTCTTGCCGGCCCAGGAGTTCTGGCTCTCAGCGTGGGTGTTTGGCAGCCTCGCCTTCCTCAACTTCTGGGATCTGCCGATCTATCTGAGCTTGCTGCTCGCCGTGGGGCTGTGGTCCACCAGAGGGGAGAGGCTGGGCGACGCCTTGCGGAAGGTGGCATGGACCGGGGCAGGGCTTCTCTTCGCGGCGGTCTGCTTCTACCTCCCCTGGTATCCGACGTTTGCCTCGCAAGCCAGCGGCATACTCCCCAACCTGGTCTTCCCCACGCGGCTGACATCGTTCCTGATCATGTTCGGCACCATGCTCGTTCCGATGCTGACCTGGCTCGCCTGGCAGAACTGGCGTGAGCGGCGGCCGGGCGGCTTGCGCTTCGGCGCCGGCGTCATGTTTGGCGTCCCGCTGGGCCTGCTGATCATCTCGTGGATCCTGGGGGCCCTTGCCTGGGCCGTTGCCTCCCGCACACCAGGAATGCTCGAGGGGATCCTGAATGGCCTCGGCATCGTGGACATTCGCATGGCTGTCGGGGACATCTTGCTCCGCAGGCTGAGCAACTCGTGGACAGCCCTGGTGTTGGGGTTAACGCTGGCCTTGACAGCCTTACTGCTCAGCCGCCGACTGCAGCGCCCCCCGGAAGAAGAGAGAAAAGGGGATCCCGTGCAGCCCTTCATCCTTCTGCTGTGTGGGATTGGCGCCCTGTTGATTATCGGACCCGAGTTCCTGTACATCAAGGATCTGTTCGGGGTCCGTATGAACACGGTCTTCAAGTTCTACTTTGCTGCCTGGATGATGTGGGGTCTGGCCGCCGCGTACATCACGGTCGATCTCTGGCCGAAAGGCCGCTGGCGCTGGCCCGCAGACTTGAGGCTGCTGGCTTTGGTGCCCTTCCTGCTGGGGCTTGTGTACACGCTGAGCGCGACCTGGGCCAAGACCGAGGGTTTCCATCCGAGCACTCCGAGAACGCTCGACGGGACGATCCACCTCGCCCTTCTCAGCCCGGATGACTACGCCGCTACGCTGTGGATGAACGAGTATCTGCCGACGGGCGTCGTCGCCGAGGCAGTGGGGGGGAGCTACTCGGAGGAGGGCCGTGTCTCTGCTCATACAGGAATGCCGGCGGTCATCGACTGGCCGTGGCACGAAATCCAGTGGAGAGGAGATTCTGCCCTGCTTGGGTCACGTGAGTCTGACGTGCGGCGGCTATACGAGACCCGGGACTGGCCCGAGGCCCAGGCGATTATCCGGCAATACGGCATCGACTACGTCTATGTGGGCGATCTGGAGAGGCAGTCCTACCGGCCATTGAACGAGGGCAAGTTCCAGACGTACATGGACATGATCTACCAGAGCGGCAGCGTCACGATCTACGCTGCCCGACCCGGGGGCTGACCCGATGAACAGGCGATTCCTGCAGCTACGTCTTGAGGCGATCCTGTATCTGATCGTGCTCGCTGTTGCTGCCAGCCTACGGCTGGTCTCCCTGGGCTGGCCACCGCTGACCGACGCTGAGGCGACCCATGCCCTGACCGCCGCATCCGTCACGCCGTTTGGCTCGCCGTTCTGGACGGGAGCGCGGGCCGTCCCGACCTCGGCGGCCTACCACACCCTGACCGCGTTGTTGTTCCAGTTGGGGTGGATGAGCGACGTGTCGGCGCGCCTGATCCCGGCCCTGGCGGGAGTCGGCCTGGTTCTCGTTCCTTTGACTGTCCGGCGTAGGATCGGCGCTGGCAACGCCCTCACCATGGCCTTCCTGCTGGCTGTCTCGCCTGCCTTGGTGGCGACATCCCGCGCGGCGGAGGGAGACTCACTTGCAGCCCTGGGGATCCTGCTGGCGGTGGGGCTGATCCTCGGCGCGGAGCCTGGCCAGCCATGGCGCCTGCGCCTGGCTGGAGCGTCTCTCGGCCTGGCTCTTGCCGCCGGCCCATCAAGCCTCACGGGCCTGCTGAGCCTGGCATTGGCGTCAGGGGTCGCGCTGTTCGTCTGGGGCCCGCCGGTCGCAGCCACCGCGCAACTGGGGGAGGCGAAGGACAGAAGGGATGCGCTTCTGATCGGCCTGGCTGTGCTGCTGGGGCTGGCCGGAGGGTTCGGGCTGCTGCCAACCGGTCTGTCGGCGCTCGGCGAAAGCTTGGCTTCCTGGCTCCGCGGGTGGACCTCCGTGGGGCGCGTCCTGCTCCTGACCGAGCTGGCGGCTCTGCCGATCTACGAGCCTCTTGCCTTCGTCTTCGGGGTTATCGGAATCGTCATCTGCTTCCGCGAGCGAGACACTTTGGGAAGGGCGTCGGCGATCTGGGCAGCGACAGGACTCCTTGTGGCTTTGGCCTACCCCTCCCGCAACCCGGCCGACCTGATCTGGGCAGTCTTGCCACTCAGCTTCCTTGCGGCTCGAACGCTGACCAGGGTGATCGAGCGGATGGTGGCGCACTGGTCGTGGGAAGCTCACGGAGGCCTTATCGCCGTCCTCCTTGTGCTGGCGGGCATCGCTGGACTGCAGTTGGCGATGTACGCGGTCGGCCGAGGTCCGGGAGTGCTCTTCGTCGAGCCATGGTGGGGGTTGGCCTTTGCCGGTCTCATCCTCTTCGTCGTCGCTCCCGTCATGGTTGTCCTTTTCGGCGCGGGGTGGTCGAAGGATTGGGCAATGGAGGCGGCGGGGGGAGCACTGGCCCTGGTGCTTCTCGGCCTGAGCCTGTCCGCTACCTGGCACCTGAGCCTCAGCCCGGATGCAGCGACCAGCAACGAGCTCTGGCGGCCGCAAGCGAGCACATCGGTGCTGCCGCTATTCGATCGGACGCTGAGGGAGATCTCGGAAACCCGCGCCGGGCGGTGGGATGCGATGCCTGTGGCCGTCGAGGGGGAGATCAACCCTTCTCTGGCCTGGGCCATTCGCGGCTTCCGGCGCTTCGAGCCGACGGGTGCGCAGGAGGCGGCACCGATCGTCTTGGCGCCGATGGGGAGCGACCTTGTAGGCCTCCAGGCTGACTACGTTGGGCAAGAGCTGGCCATCGGGGAACGATGGGCCTGGAGCGGCGCCCTGCCGCCGGACCCGGTGGTTTGGCTGGTGCGCCGTCAGGCACCGGCCGAGATCGATCAATGGCTGCTGCTGGTGAGGGTGGATGTGGCCACCTTCGGGACGTTGACAGAGCTGCCCGACCAGGCACCCTAGGAGCTCAATCTACAATGACAATCGCGAGCACGATTGCCATCGATGGTCCTGCGGCCTCCGGGAAGTCAACGCTGGCTCAGCGGTTGGCCCTTCGGCTCGGCTACCTGTACCTCGACACGGGGGTGATGTATCGTGCTCTCACCCTGGCCGCGTTGCGGGGCCGCCTGGATGTGGCCGACGAGGAGGCCGTGAACTCGCTGGCGCAGGCGGTTTTGATCGACGTCAGACCGGCCTCCGCTACGGATGGCAGGCAGTATGACGTCCTACTCGACGGAGAAGACGTGACGTGGGCAATCCGCACGCCGGAGGTCGAGGCCAACGTCTCGCAGGTCTCCACCTACGCCGGGGTACGGCGAGCGATGGGAGAACGCCAGCGGGAGATCGGGAGGCGAGGGCGGGTGGTCATGGTCGGCCGGGACATCGGCACGGTCATCCTCCCTGGCGCCGATCTGAAGATCTACCTGGACGCTTCGGTTGAAGAACGTGCCCGCCGCCGAACCCGGGAAGCCGAGGCCCGAGGGGAGCGGCCCGACTACGAGGAGGTGCTGCACTCGATGCGAGAACGCGACCGGATCGACTCGACACGAGAGCACGCGCCCCTCAAGCCGGCCTCGGATGCGGTTGTGATCGACTCGACGGGCCTGTCCATCGAGGAGGTCGTCGAAGAGGCCCTGGGGCACGTACAGGGCGGCGATGCGGTCTCCAAGACGGGCGGGGATCGCCCGGTGGTCGTCATCCCCTGGCGCGTGCGGCTGTTTCGCATGGTTGCCCGGCCGCTCTTCCGTCTGGTGTTCCACATCCTTTGCCGCATCCGGATTGAGGGCAAGGAGAACGTCCCGCCTGCCGGCGGCTATATTGTCTCGGGCAATCACCTTTCGATCATCGATCCGCCACTTGTCATCGCCTTCTGGCCGCGCGCCATCGAGGCGGCTGGGGCGGTGGATGTCTTGGCCCGACCGGGGCAGGGGCAGCTGATGAGCTGGTATGGGTCGCTGTCGGTGCACCGAGGCGAGGCAGATCGGGCCCTGCTCGAAGAGATGGTCCGCCGGCTGAAGGCAGGATTGCCTGTCTTGATGGACCCCGAGGGTCGGCGGTCGCACGTGCCGGGGATGCAGCAGGCAAAGCCCGGCGTCGCCTACGTGGCAGCCAAGGCGGGGGTGCCCATTGTCCCGGTAGGCGTCACGGGAACCGAAGTGGCCATTGCGGCCTGGAAGCGCGGTCGCCGGGGCAGGTTGAAGATGGTCATCGGTCAGCCCATCTGGCTCCCGCCGGTCGACTTCCGCGCGCCCACCCGCAAACAGCAGCTGAGGGCAAACCTGGACACCTTGATGCACGCTATTGCGGCCCTACTGCCCGAGGAGTACCGCGGCGTGTACCGCTGAGGCATGGATCTGCCCGCCGAGGTGAGGAGTTGGCCGAGCGGAGGCCGCAGCGAAGCCGGCGTGCCGTGTCTTGGGTTCGGCGGGTTGGCGTGATATGCCCTGTCACCGCGGCCCATTCGCGATCCCATCGCCGCCTGGGGCCGCCAAAGGGCGGGGAGGAATGAGGTGCCAGAGGCTACCGTCAGTGACGATCTGGTTAGCGGTGCCAGACCCTACGACCATGCACGCCTTGAGCGCAGGCGATGGGTCTTGCGCTGGATGATTCGTGAGATCGGCTTTCGGTGCCTGGTGAAGCTTGATCGGGTGGAAGGGCTCGAGCATTTCCCGGCAACCGGCGCGGCAATCCTGATGATCAACCACATCGCCTTCGTGGATCCGATCGTGGTCCTGGCGTGCCTGCCTCGCAACATCGTCCCGATGGCCAAGGTGGAGGTCTATCGATACCCGGTGTGGGGCGTCTTCCCCTGGTTGTGGGGTGTCATCCCAGTGCGCCGGGGGGAGGTTGACCGTCGGGCGCTCCGCCACGCGCTGGCCGTTCTGCGGGCGGGCGAGGTCATCCTCGTCGCGCCGGAGGGCACACGCGGCCCATGCCTACGGGAGGGGAAGGAAGGCGTGGCCTACCTGGGGGCCAGGACGGGCGCGACGGTCATCCCCGTGGCCGTAGAGGGCACGTGTGGCTTCCCCGCCTTGTCCCTGGCCCGATGGCGACAGCCCGGCGCGGTTGTCCGCCTGGGACGGGGGTTCCGGTTCCGCGCCGAGGGCGGACGGCCGGGCAGGCAGAGGCTGCGCCAGATGACCGACGAAGCCATGATCGTCCTGGCGGGGATGCTGCCGCCAGAGCGTCAGGGCGTGTACGCCGCCCGGGTCGGGACGCGCCCGGAGCTTCTAGAGTTCGTGTAGCCATTGCCGGCACCGCAGGATCGAACGAATATCGTAGGTAGCCGCGAGCGGCGGGTGGGGTACAATCCAGGAACGACTGCAGGCTTGAGCCATAAGGAGGCTGTGGGCGGGAGCAGAGCAAGGGTCGCAGACAGCGCACGGCCCCGACAAAGCCGTCGGGGTGACGAGGAAGAGGGTTCCTCGCCGCGAGGCGGGGCTAACCGGAAGGATCAGGCGGCTCCCCACCGCCTGCCCGGGAAAATCGAAGGATCAGCGGATGCCCTCCGGGCGCACCACCGCCCGACAACAGGACCAGTCAACCCTGCGGGAAATGCCGTCCTGGTGACAGCACGGACAAAGACCGCGGGGAGTGGTATCAGCAAATCCCACGCTCAATCCAGATGGAGATAGCCATGTGCGGCATCGTCGGTTACGTCGGCGCGCGCGAGGCTACGCCGATCATCCTGGAAGGTCTTCGCCGGCTCGAGTACCGGGGCTACGATTCGGCCGGGCTGGCCGTCATCCACCAGGGTAGGCTGGAAGTTCGCCGCGATGCGGGCAAGCTCAGCCGGCTGGTCTCTATGGTAGAGGCGGATCCCATTCACGGCACCGTGGGAATCGGGCATACCCGCTGGGCTACCCATGGGGAGCCGAACGCACGCAACGCTCATCCTCACGTGGGGGCGTCGGGCGAGGTCGTCGTCGTCCACAATGGGATCGTCGAGAACTTCATGGCTTTGCGGGAAGAACTGGCCTCGGAGGGCGTGCGCTTCAACTCGGACACGGATTCCGAGGTCATCGTCCATCTGGTCGAGCGATACCTGGCCACGGGAGACGATCTGGCCCAGGCGGCCCGCAGCGCCATCCGCCATCTGAAGGGCGCTCATGGGATTGTTCTCATGTCGGCACGAGAGCCCGATCGGATCGTCGCGGCGCGGATTGGAAACGCGGGAGGCATCGTCATCGGCGCCGGCGAAGGGGAGATGTTTGTGGCCTCGGATACGCCAGCCATCCTCGAGCACACCCGTCGGGTGGCGTTCCTGGAACCGGGCCAGATGGCCGTCGTCACCCGCGAGGGTTTCCGAGTGTGGACGCTGGACGGGGAGCGCGTCTCACTGGACGTGCAGCCGGTGTTCTGGGACCCGGTGTCGGCTGAGAAGGGAGAATACCGGCACTTCATGCACAAGGAGATTCACGAGCAGGTCCGCTCGCTGACCGACACGCTGGCCGGGCGTGTGGACTTCGAGGCGGGCGAGGTGGTGCTGCCCCAGCTGAACCTGTCTTCAGACCTGGCCAGACGCATCCGCCGCATCATCATCATCGCCTGTGGCACGGCTGCCCATGCCGGCCAGGTTGGAAAGGTGCTCATCGAGCGGATTGCCCGGCTGCCGGTCGAAGTGGATATCGGTTCGGAGTTCCGTTACCGGGAGCCCATTGTTGAAGAGGACACCGTGGTGCTGGCCATCAGCCAATCGGGGGAGACGGCCGACACCCTGGCAGCGATGGACGAAGCGCGCCGCCGAGGCGCCAGGCTGTGGAGCATTGTGAACGTCATGGGGTCGCAGGCAATGCGCATAGCCGATGGATGCATCGGGATGCAGACGGGACCCGAGATCGGCGTCGCCTCGACGAAGGCGTTCACCGCCCCGGTGGTGGACCTCTACCTCTTGGCAGTCCTTCTGGGGCACATGCGGGGCACGTTGGACGACGGCAGGCGACGCCAGCTTGTGGGCGACCTCCGGCTGCTGCCGGACCTTGTGGGGAAGTGCCTGGACCGGGAGCCCGATGTCAAGAAGGTTGCCCTGGCGCTGAAAGAGGCGTCGCACTGCCTCTACCTCGGCCGGGGCATCAACATGCCGATCGCCTACGAGGGAGCGCTCAAGCTCAAGGAGATCTCCTACATCCATGCCGAAGCCTACCCGGCCGGGGAGATGAAGCACGGCCCGATCGCGTTGGTGGACAAGACGATGCCTGTGGTGGCGATCGCGGTCAGGGATCCCTGGCATGAGAAGATGCTCAGCCAGATCGAGCAGGCCAAGGCCAGAGGGGGCGTCGTGGTGGCGGTCGCCACCGACGGCGATGAGGCATTGTCTAGCCTGGTCGACCACGTGCTGTGGGTGCCCGAGACCCCCTGGCTGCTGAGCCCGGTTACGACGAGCATCCCACTTCAGCTGCTCGCCTACCACATTGCCGTCCTGCGAGGAGCGGACGTTGATCAGCCGCGCAATCTCGCCAAGAGCGTGACGGTCGAATAGCGGTTTCACCAGGGCAGGGGCATTCGCAGGTAGCCGGGTTTGGCGGCCGCGAGCTGGCCCAGACCGCGGGAGGCCCGCAAAGAGGGGTGGCCGGGGTTGCGGCGGAAGTCGTCGGCATGCGGCTCTTTGAGTGCATGCCGGCGGCCTTTTCCGGGCCTGCTGGGGGGTGATGGCCGCCTTGGCACACCGATCCAAGCCGTCAGGCGACGCGCCGGGCCAGCTTTCGCCCGGCTCGGAGCGAGATGGGGCGGAGAGGGGAAAGGGCCCGGGCTGGCACGCGGGGCATGGGGGTGGCCACGCTGCCAGGGGAGAAGAAAGTGCCATCGCTTTCCGGCGAGCGGGGCGCGACAATGATCGACAGCGGCTCCGTAGTTCGAGCCGCCTTATTGTTGAGCGGCACGGGCCTGGGGGTCCCCCTTGCCCGTCGGCGGTCCCCGGCAGGCGAGGGGGTCGGCGTGGGCTCACGGCGCCCCGGGGGGCGGACGGCGAGGTCGGAGTCAGCCGCCCAACTGGGGGACAGAGGGCAGCCACGGAGTGGTGGGTCAGAAGTGAGAGACGGAGCGTTGTGTCGGCACTCGTATCCCGGCCGGGAGGTCTGGGGGCCCGAGACCTCCGCCCTCCCCGCGTCCTGCCACCGCGGCAAGTGGGCACGGGTCAGGGTGGACCTCCGGGCAGAGTTCGCCA
>CAYQUY010000072.1:0-9836 GCA_964420755.1 uncultured Anaerolineaceae bacterium | reverse complement strand
GAGAGGCGGAGGGACCGGCCCTGTGAAGCCTCGGCAACCTACCCGACAGCCCCGGGTGTGGTGCCAAGTCCGGCAGACGGATCGCTCTGGAAGATGAGAGGGTGGCCAGTGTGCTGAACATTGCCCCTTCTCGACCAGAAGGGGCAATTCCCTGCCACCGGAGGTTCTTGGATGGCCACCAGCTTCATGTCTTCGCCGCGGCTCTTGTTCACCTCGGAATCTGTCACCGAAGGTCACCCCGACAAGATCTGCGACCAGATTTCAGACGCGGTCCTCGATGCTTGCCTGGCGCAAGACGCGAAGTCGCGCGTCGCCTGCGAGGCCGCGGTCAAAACGGGCTTCGTCATGTTGATGGGCGAGGTGACCACGAAGGCCCATGTGGACTACGACAAACTGGTCCGTGAAGTGGTCACCGGGATCGGGTTTGACGACAGCGCCAAGGGCTTTGACGGCAACACCTGCGGCGTGCTGGTGGCCATCATGCCGCAGAGCGGCGACATCGCCATGGGCGTCGACAAGGCGCTCGAGGCGAAATCCGGCGAGATGACGGACGCCGAGGTCGAAGCCATCGGGGCCGGCGATCAGGGCATGATGTTCGGTTACGCCTGTACCGAGACGCCGGCTCGGATGCCGATGCCGATCCATCTGGCCCACCGGCTCACGCGCCGCATGGCCGAGGTGCGTAAGACGGGGGTGCTGCCCTGGGTGCGACCGGACGGCAAGGCGCAGGTGACGGTCGAGTACCGCTATGGCCGGCCGAAACGCGTCGACACCGTCCTGGTGAGCACCCAGCATGCGCCTGAGATCGCCGACGCCGACATCCGGGAGGGCGTCATCGAGGAGGTCATCCACCCGGTATTGCCGCCGGAGATGGTCGACGATGCGCTCAAGATCTACGTCAATCCCACCGGCCGCTTTGTCACCGGAGGGCCGCTGGGCGACTCGGGCATGACCGGCCGCAAGATCATCGTCGACACCTACGGGGGCATGGGTCGCCATGGCGGCGGCAGCTTCAGTGGCAAGGATCCCACGAAGGTCGATCGGTCCGCGGGCTACGCGGCCCGTTGGGTGGCAAAGCACATCGTGGCCGCGGGGATCGCCGATCGCTGCGAGATTCAGGTGGCCTACGCCATCGGCGTCGCCCGGCCACTGTCGATCAACGTCGAGACCTTCGGTACCGGGAAGCTCTCCGACGAGAGGATCGTGCGCCTGATCGAGGAGAACTTCGACTTGCGGCCGGGGGCCATCATCCGGGATCTCGACCTGCGCCGGCCGATCTTCAGGCAGACCGCCGTCTACGGGCACTTCGGTCGCGATGACCTGGACTTGCCCTGGGAGCGGCTCGACCGGCTGGAGGCGATCAAGGCCGCGGCGGGGATCGCCGGCTGAGGTCAATGCACCCGGAGAGCGACGCCTGCCGGGCATGTCAAATCAGGCCCCTTCCTTTTGACTCCTCGCCGCGAATGCCTTATAATGCCGCCATGTTCGCGACGTTGAAGCCGCAGTCAGTCCCTTACCCAGGCTCGAGCCCGTCCAACCGGTCTGGCTGAGGCTGCCGAACGAACCTGAGAGAGACATCGGCTTCCCAGATCGGATGGGAAGCCGTTTTGTATGCTGGCGAATGAGGCGTTGGATCGATCTGGCTGGATGGAACGGCGAGATGAATTGCGTTGTCGCTTCCAACGGCTGGCGCGCGCCATGCAGCCACATGGCGCAGGCCTGCTGCAATCGCGCTACGGTCGGGGGCAGGCCGTCTTGAAGGGTCTCGGCGAGAGCCTCCCAGGCGATGGATAGGGGCAATTCGGATGCGGATCCTGGCAGTCTCGGACAGAGAGGTCGAGTTCCTCTATAGCCCATCCCTGCGAGACCAATTCCCCCCAGTCGATCTCGTAGTCGGCTGCGGCGACCTCTCTTCCCGGTACCTCGAGTACATCGTTACCCAGCTCAATGTCCCGTTGGTCTACGTGCCCGGGAACCATGACCAGGACGATCTGAATGTGCCCGGCGGGATATTGCTCGATGGCCGGGTCGTACACCTCAAAGGGTTGGCGATCGCCGGGCTTGGAGGCAGCCGCCGCTACAAGATGGATGGCCGTCATCAGTACACGGAGACGGAGATGGCCTTCCGAATCCTGCAGCTTGTGCCCAAGCTGTCCATCGCCCGCGCGCGCTGGCGGCGGGGGCTCGACGTCCTGGTCACCCATGCACCTCCACTGCAGATCCACGACGGGTCCGATCTGCCTCACATGGGCTTCGCCGGCTACCGACGGCTGATCCAACGCTTCAGGCCGCGGCTCATGCTCCACGGCCACTGCCACTCCAACCGCAATCTGGAGGAGACCGTCACCCTGTATGAGGGGTGCCAGGTGATCAACGTCTACCCCTACCGCTTGATCGATCTAGAGGTTGCATGAGCCCGCCCTTGGAGGCCGGGATTCAAGCGGACTTCGAGGTGGCGCGGGCCCGTGCCTTCCTCAGGAGCGTCCTGGCCGCCCTCTCGGGCCACCCCAGCCGCTTGCTCGCTTTTGAGGAGGTCAGGGAGAAGCTGCATCTGGGCGGTCCTGTCTACCAGGGCGTGCAGGTTGTGCCACTGGACAAGGTTGTCGGCAGTGTGGACCGCTACCGGGACTTCGACCGGCTCTTCCTCCCCACCCAGTCGCACACACAGGACCGCTGGCGCCGCGTCAATCGGGCCTGGTACCACGACCACAGCCTGCCACCGGTGGTCCTGTACAAGGTTGGGGAGGTATACTTCGTCGTCGACGGGAACCATCGCGTGTCGGTGGCCAGCGCCCAAGGTCAGAAGTTCATCGATGCGGAGGTACGCGAGTGCGCCGCCCGGGTAACGCTCACCACGGATGTAGGTCCTGAGGACCTGGAGCGGCTGGGTGAGAAGGTCGAACTCCTGGAGCGGACGCAGATCGACCGCGTCCGGCCCGGGGCCCGCATCCAGACGACACTTCTGGGTGGCTACGACCGGATGATCGAACACATCGCCGTCCACCGCTACTTCATGGGCCTGGAGGAGAAGCGGGAGATCTCTGAGGCTGAGGCAGTGGGGCATTGGTATGACACCCTCTATCTGCCGGTTGTGGAAGTGGTGGAAAAGTCGGGCATTCTGGACGGCTTCCCTGGGAAAACGCCCGCGGACCTGTACCTGTGGGCGATGGACCACCTGCACTACCTGCGCAGCCATCCGGGCATGGAATCCACGGATCCGGCACACGCGGCAGCCGACTTCATTGAGAGGCTGTGAGGATGACGGTTGAGGTCAATGCAAGTCGGGCGGCGACGGCCCCAGCCCCAAGCTGGGCCTGGCCCTTCAGCCGCGCCGACATCACGGCTGGCCTGCGGCGCCACCTGGGCGACAGCTCCATCCAGCTGCTCGACGTCCAGCCCGTCAAGATGACCTACCGCCGGCCATCCATCGGACGGATCCGCGGCCTCAAGGCGGAATACCAGGGTGAACACGGTGCAAAGACCTGTCGCCTGGTCGTGAAGGAGCCGCAGGGAGCTACCCGAACCGGGTTAGCGGGGGCCGGCCGGCGCGAGGTCGGCGTCTACCAGTCTCTGGCGCACCAGCTTCCGCTGTCGACGCCGGCGCTGATCGCGGCCGCGCCCAATGGGGCCTGGCTGCTGATGGAATACCTCCAGCCGGCGCGGGACGCCTCCCAGTGGTTGGAGGAGGACTATCGGACGGCGATCGATGCCCTGAGCGGCCTGCATGACCGCTTCTGGGACCTGGGCGAGGACCTGGACGTCTTCCCCTGGCTTGGCCGGCCGATCGAGGCCGACTTCGAGGTGCACGTGGCAGCCGCCGCCCAGGCCATCGAGCGGATTGTCGAGTTTGGCCAACCCGAGCCGCTGGCCACCGTGCCTGAAAGGATGCAGGTCCTGGCACGGCTGACCACGCTGGCCGAGCAGGTCGTCGCTCCGCTTAGGCGTCAGCCCAAGACGCTGCTGCACGGCGACTACTGGCCCGGCAACATCGCTGTCCTACGAAACCGCAGCCAAGTTGTCTACGACTGGCAGTTCGCGGGCGTCGGGCCCGGCATCATGGATCTGCTGGTCTTCGTCAGCAAGAGCGAGTGGTGGTTCGGCGACTTGCCCGTCAGCATGGCAGACATCACGCAGCAGTATCGCCAGAGCATAGCGGAGCGGATCGGTGTGACCTGGGAGGACTCCCTCTGGCAGGAGCTGTGGGACCACGCCTTGATGTGGCGCTTCATCCAGGAGTGGGTGGACCTGCTGGCGGCCTCTCCCAGCTCGATCCTCGAGACCCGTGCGGAGCAGCTGGACAGGATCTGGCTCAAGCCAGTGGCCGAGGCCGTCGAACGCCGGCTGGCCGGTTGATGCCGGGCTCGCTCGCAGTGGGCGCGATCTTTGGAGGCCGCTCTAGCCCAGTCGCTGATATGGGCGGATGATGTTCCGCCTAGGTGGTGGTGAGGGCCTGGCGCACAACGTCGGCCCTTTCTGTAGCCGCTGGTGGAGGCTGGGACTCGGTCCCTCATGTGGCGCTTGCGGCGGGGATCACCCTTGGGCCACGGGGAGTCCTGGCGAGGCCAAGCGCCGCCCACAGGGTAATCCCGCCGTGACTGGGCGCCGGGGAACGGACATTTCCGCATCCTGCGAGGCGAGGGGATTGTGGTGAGGACCTGGAATGGCAGATGAGCAGCTCGTTTCCCGTTCTGAGGATTTCTCGGAGTGGTACAACCAGCTTGTGCTGAGGGCTGAGCTGGCCGACTACGCCCCGGTGCGCGGCTGTATGGTCATTCGACCGTATGGCTGGGCTCTGTGGGAGAACATCCAGGCGGCGCTCGACCGACGCTTCAAGGCCACCGGTCACGTCAACGCGGCCTTTCCTCTCTTTATCCCCAAGAGCTTCCTCGAGAGAGAGCGAGAGCACGTCAAGGGTTTTGCCCCCGAGCTGGCCGTCGTGACCATCGGAGGGGGCGAGCAGCTGGAGGAGCCTCTGATCGTGCGCCCGACGTCGGAGACGATCATCGGCCACATGTATGCCAAGTGGATCAAATCCTATCGAGACCTGCCGGTGCTGCTCAACCTGTGGAACAATGTCGTCCGGTGGGAGCTGCGCACGAAGCTCTTCCTGCGGACGACCGAGTTCTACTGGCAGGAGGGGCACACGGCTCACGCCACGGCCGAGGAGGCCGAAGCCGAGGCGCTTCGGATGCTCGGCGTCTATGCCGACTTCGCCGAAACCGAGGCGGCCGTGCCGGTCGTCAAGGGACGGAAGAGTGAAGGGGAGAAGTTCGCCGGCGCCGTGCGGTCGTACTCCATCGAAGCCATGATGGGGGACACACGGGCGCTGCAAGCGGGGACCTCGCACTTCCTTGGCGACAACTTCGCCCGCGCCTTTGAGATACGCTTCCTGGATCAGGAGAACACCCTGCAGTACTGCTGGACGAGCTCCTGGGGTCTCTCGACCCGTTTCATCGGGGCGATCATCATGGTGCACGGCGATGACAAGGGGTTGGTTCTGCCGCCGCGCCTGGCGCCGTATCAAGTCGTCATCATTCCCATCTTCAAGAACGACGACGAACGGTCGGAGGTGATGGCCGCGATCGAAAGGATCCGCGAGGCGCTGTCCGAGTTCCGGGTGCATGTTGACGGGCGCGACGGCCTGACGCCGGGCTTCAAGTTCAACGAGTGGGAAATGCGAGGGGTGCCGGTGCGTGTCGAGGTGGGACCGAACGACGTCGCCCAAGGCACCGCTGCCCTAGCACGCCGCGACCGCCCGGGCCGGGAAGGCAAGACCACTGTCCCTCAGGAAGGGCTGGCGGCGGCCGTGGCTGACCTGTTGCGAGACATCCAGCAGTCCGTGTTCCAACGGGCCCTCGAGTTCCGGTCCAGCCATGTGCACCGCCCCCGCGACTATGACGAGTTCCGCCAGGCTTTGCAGGACGGCTGGGCGGAGGCCTGGTGGTGCGGGGAGGCTGCCTGCGAGGCTCAGATCAAGGAAGAGACGAAGGCCACGACCCGCATCATCCCCTTTGAGCAACCTGGGGGCCGAGGGGAGTGCATCCACTGCCAGCAGCCTGCGGCCGAGATGGCTCTCTTTGCCCGGGCGTACTAGCGAACCGTTGGGGACTGCGCCATGCCAGCCATCGATCCTGCGCGCCTGGCGCACGAGATTGAGCTCCTGCGGGCCGAAGGAGAGAGTCCCGCCGGGCTCGCGCAGCGTGCTCTGGACTCGCTTGAGCTCTACGCGGATCGCGCAAGAAGACCGAGAGGCGGCGCCGTTCCCGGCGAGGGCGCCTGGGTGCTGGGGGTTCCCCGCCCCGTCCAGCGCGCCCTGGCGACCGCGCTTCAAGGACAGATGGGTGGCCAGGAAGCGGTTGCGCTGGAGACCGCCTCCCTGCTATGGGGAGCCGGTCACCGCGAGGCCCGTATGCTGGCGGCCTCCGTCCTTGGCCCGCTCCAGAGCGGCCGGGTAGCCGACTGGGTCGAAGCCCGCGCCCCGGCCTGCGACGACCCGGAGGTGCTGGCGGAACTCGCCGGTCGAGGCCTGGCCGGCTGGAGGGCCAAGGCCCCGCAGGCCTTGCTAGACCGCATCGAGGGGTGGCTGCGGGTTTCGGATCAGGGTCTGCGAGCCTTCGCCATCGCCGCCCTGACCGCCCACGTGCAGGATAGCTTGTTTGAGGATTTGCCCTCGGTCTTCCGCTTGCTGAGGAGCGTGACACCTCCTGCGCGCGGGCCTCTCCTGAGAGCCCAACGGAAACTCGTGGAAACACTGGCCATGCGAAGCGCTCCCGAGACCGCCCGGTATCTGCTGGATGAGCTCGCGGCTGGGAAGGCAGGGGTGTCTCGACTCACCCGTCAGGTGCTGCCGAGCTTCCCGTTGCGCCAGAGGCACCTGCTCGAAGAAGCCTTGTCGGAGCAGATGCGCCCTGGTATAATCCGATCATCTGAGTGACTAGACCGACGGGCGTGCCGGCGGATGCAGTCTCTGCCGGCATCTCCGTCCTGGTCGCGCAGGCCAGGGTGGAGGGCTCCTGCTGTCCGTTGGGCGACCTGCTATGGAGCAGATGTCATGGCAATGACCAAAGAGGAAAAGACGACGTTGATGGGCGAGTTCCGCCGGCACGAGGGCGACACGGGCTCGCCCGAAGTGCAGATTGCTATTCTCACTCGTCGGATCGAGCAACTCACCGGACATCTGCAGACCCATGGCCACGACGAATCCTCGCGGCGGGGTCTGCTCAAGCTCGTTGGGCAGCGGCGCCGGCACCTCGCCTACCTGAAGCGCAAGGATCCCGCTGCCTACCTCGCCCTCACCGAGCGCTTGGGGATCCGCCGCAAGTAGGGTGGCAAGTGCCACGAGGGCGGCGGGCGCCTCCGCTGGTTGTGCAACCTACAGCCTCTAGGTAAGCCGCCGGACCCGGCGGCGAGTTTTGTTGGGGATGAAGCGGCAGTGAGGAGGCACCCGGTTCAGGGGGCTCGCCGTTGGCCGGCGCTCCCCGGCTGGGATACAATATCAATCGGATACAGCGTTTCGTCCCGGAAGGGTTGGGTATTGGAGCCCGTCCGCCAGCATGCGCGATCGAGGCCGCTGGCAGCCGCTCTCCAGTCCCTAACCCTCCGGGGAACCGGCACGGAGGGTAGTTTCATGCCAGAGAGACATCAGTTCCAAACGGTGGTGGGCGGCAAGACCGTCACCATCGAGACGGGCAAGCTTGCCCTGCAGGCGAGCGGGGCCGTCACGGTCCGTCAGGCGGACACCTTTCTCCTCGGCGCCGCCACCATGGGTCGGGTACCCCGCGAGGGAACCGACTTCTTCCCCTTGACCGTGGACTATGAAGAGCGCTTGTACGCCGGAGGGCGCATCCCCGGATCGTTCTTCCGCCGGGAGGGGCGCCCTTCCGAGGCGGCCATCCTCATCGCCCGGCTGACTGACCGCCCGATCCGACCGCTCTTCCCCAAGGACATGCGCAACGACGTGCAGGTCATCCTGTACGCTCTCTCGGCCGACCCCGAGACACCCATCGATGTCCTCGCCATCGTCAGCGCCTCGGCGGCCCTGACGGTTTCGGACATCCCCTTTGCCGGGCCGGTGGGCGCCGTCCGGGTGGGCCGGATCGACGGCCAGTTCATCTTCAACCCCACCTACTCGGAGCTCGAGCGCTCAGACCTAGACCTGCGTGTGGCCGGAACCCGCCAGGCTGTTCTGATGGTCGAGTGCGACGCCAAAGAGGTCGAGGAGAGCGTGCTCACGGCCGCCGTCGAGGCAGGCCACCGCGCCCTTCAACCGCTCATCGATGTCCAAGAGGAGATGGAGGCCGCCGTCGGTAAGCCGAAGCGGGAATACCCCTCCTTTGCCCTTGGAGACGACGTCCGGACGGCGCTGGCTGCCTGGATGGGGACGCGTCTGAAGGACCTGCTGGCTTCGCCGCATGACAAGACCGAGCTGGGTGAAGCCGCAGAGGCTATCGAGGCTGAGGCCGCGACCGCGTTGACCGGCGAGGGGACCTATGACCTGGCCTCGGTGCGCGAGGCCTTCGGCGAGATCTACCGCCGCGAGGTGCGGGAGAGGATCCTGAATACCGGCATCCGCCCTGACGGGCGGGGCGCCACGGATATCCGCCCCATCAGCGTCGAGGTCGACCTGAGCCCGCGGGCGCACGGCTCGGGCCTTTTCACCCGGGGTGAGACGCAGGTGCTTACCCTGGCCACGCTTGGGACACCGCGCGAGAAGCAGGAGCTCGACGGGCTCTCCCCTATCGAGGTCAAGCGCTACATGCACCACTACAACTTCCCGCCCTTCTCCACGGGCGAGACCCGCCCGCTGCGGGGCGCCTCGCGGCGCGAAATCGGCCATGGCGCCCTGGCGGAGCGCGCCCTGATCCCGGTCCTGCCGGCCGACACCGATTTCCCCTACACGCTGCGGCTGGTGTCAGAGGTCCTGTCCTCCAACGGCTCGACGTCGATGGCCTCCGTCTGCGGGTCAACGCTGGCGCTGCTCGACACAGGCGTCCCCATCCGGGCGCCGGTGGCCGGCGTGGCCATGGGCCTGATCAAGGAGGACGACCGCAGCCTGATCCTGACCGACATTCAGGGCATCGAAGACCATCTGGGGGATATGGACTTCAAGGTGGCCGGCACGCGGCGAGGCATTACCGCCTTGCAGATGGACATCAAGATCAAGGGCATCACCGCCGATCTGATGTCGCAGGCACTGGAGCAGGCGCGCCCGGCTCGTTTCCAGATCCTGGACCAGATTGAGGCCTTGATGCCCGCCCCCCGGGCTGATCTGAAGCCCCATGCCCCGCGGATCACCGTCCTGAGGATCGACCCCGAGAAGATCGGCGCGGTCATTGGCCCGGGAGGCAAGGTCATCCGCGGCATCCAGGAGCAAACCGGCGTCGAGATCGATATCGAGGACGACGGCTTGGTCTATATCGCCGCCACCGACGGCCCCAGTGCCAAGAGGGCTCGGGAGATGGTTGAGGCTCTGACGGAGGAGGCTGTCGTCGGCCGCATCTACACGGGGCGCGTGGTGCGAACGACGGACTTCGGTGCCTTCGTGGAGATCCTGCCAAACGTGGATGGCATGGTCCACATCTCGCAGCTCGATACGGAGCGGGTGGAGAAGGTGGAGGACGTCGTCAAGGTGGGTGACGAGATCACCGTCATGGTCATCAATATCGATGAGGGCGGCAAGATCCGGCTCTCCCGCCAGGCGGTCTTGGAGGGCTGGACCGCGGACGAAGCCATGGAGCACGACCGCAAGCCAAGCCGTCGACCCGGCGGCGGAGGGAGACCACCCTCCGGCAGCAGGGGCGGAGGATCGTCGAGCCGGTGCTGCTATCCGAGCTCCC
>CAYQUY010000071.1:7788-9872 GCA_964420755.1 uncultured Anaerolineaceae bacterium | reverse complement strand
ATCCAGGCCGCCCTGGACATCGCCGACGCCGGTTTCCGAGTCACCCTGGTGGAGCGATCGTCCCAGCTCGGGGGCCATGTGGCCGATCTCCACCAGACATTCCCGACTCTCGAGCGCACCGCGGACCTGCTCAACCCGATGATCGAGCGCACCACCCGTCACCCTCTCATCCAGGTGATGACCGAGGCGGAGGTCACCGGCGTGGGCGGGTACGTCGGCAACTTCGAGGTGCAGGTGCGGCATCGAGGCGAGACCACCGGTATTTCCGTGGGCGTCATCGTCGTGGCCACCGGCTTTGGCATCTTCGACGCCCGCCGCAGGCCTGAGCTCGGCTACGGGGTCTACCCGCAGGTGATCAGCACAGCCGACTTCGAGCGCATGGCAGCCAGCGGCGAGATCAAGGTCAACGGTCAGGAGCCCAAGCAGGTCGTCTTCATCCACTGCGTGGGCTCGCGCGACGAGGCGCTGGGGAATGCCTACTGCTCTCGCATCTGCTGCATGGTCTCGGCCAAGCAGGCCCGGATCATTCGTGAGCGGCTCCCTAGCGCCGATGTGACCGTCTTCTACATGGACGTGCGCGCGTTCGGCAAGAACTTCGAGGAGTTCTACGACAGCGTCCGCCAGTCGGGCGTTGTCTACCGCCGCGGCAATCCCTCGGAGATCCTCCGCCGCGGCAGCCGGGTGGTCGTCCGGGCGGAGGATACGCTTCTGGGCGAGTCGGTCGAGGTCGAAGCCGATCTGGTTGTCCTGGCGGTGGGCATGGAGCCTCGCGCCGACACCGGCGCCGTTGCCGGATTGCTCAAGCTGGCCCGCTCCTCGGACGGGTTCTTCATGGAAGCCCATCCCAAGCTGCGCCCGGTCGATACGGCCATGGCCGGCATCTTCCTGGCCGGTGCCTGCCAGGGGCCCAAGGACATCCCCGAGACGATCGCCCAGGCACGCGCCGCTGCCTCGGCCGCCATGATCCCGCTCATGAGGGGGAAGGTGACAGTCGAGGCCGCAACCTCGTTCATCGACGAGGAGCTTTGCTCTGGCTGCGGGCAGTGCGAATCGGTCTGCACGTTCGCCGCCCTCAGCCTGCATCCGGTTCGCGGGGTGATGACGGTCAACGCGGTCGTCTGCCAGGGCTGCGGCGCCTGCGCCACGGCCTGCCCCTCGGGGGCGATCAATGTCAAGCACTTCACCTTCGACCAGGTCATGGCTCAGATCGATGTCCTTTCGGACTTCGCTGCCCCGCCTCTCCCGGCTCAAGTGGCGGAAGCCGAGGTGGAGAAGGCCTAGGGTTGACAACGCCTGCGGAGCCACGGAGGTTGATCTCGCCAGAGGATGCACGGCCTGCTCAGCCCAGAAAGGCCTGTCCGGGAGTCGCCAAGCGCGGGTAGAATGGGTGCGTGGGAATGAGCGGGAGCGCCCGCGCCGGCCGCCCTTCCTTCTCTCCCGGGCCGCCGGGCGGAGGTTCCAGAGGCACTCAAGCCGTTGTCGATCCCCTCGCCGGTGCCAGGCCAGGGTGAGGCCATGAGCACACATTGGATTCTGCGGACCCAGGGGGAGCCGCTCGAAGCGGCCCGGAGGTTCCTGAGGGCCCTTTGGTCCACGGCCGGACTGGAGGCGATGCTCGTCCCCGTCCGGGATTCGGCTGCGCCGGGGGTTTCGCAGCGCCTGGTGCGCCAGCTCTCAGAGTTGGCCTCCGCCGATCCCTTCGCGCCGGTAATGCTTCGCAACACAGCCGCCGAGGCCTGCAAGTTGGCTCAGCAGGAGCCCGCGAGGCCCATCGCCGCCGTCCTGCACCCGTGTGAGGTGCGGGCGTTGACTGAGATCTCACGGCGCCAGCCATCGGGTATGCAGAACCTCCTGATCATCGGGGTGGACTGTCTGGCGACGCTTCCCGTCGAGGAATACGAGCGGCGGGCCCGCGAGCCAGGAGGGGTTGAGGCGTTAACCCAGGAGGCTCTCCAGTTTGCCCGCCAAGGGGGAATCCTCATCTATCGCGACCGCCAGGCGTGCCAGATGTGCCTGTCCCCCAACCCAAAGGGCGCGGCGGTGATCCTGGGTGCCCTCGGGCTTCCGACGCTCGAGGCCTTGCT
>CAYQUY010000071.1:0-7688 GCA_964420755.1 uncultured Anaerolineaceae bacterium | reverse complement strand
TGGGGCAACCGACGCCGAGACGTTCGAGCGCGTCAGTCACTGGCTGGCCTCCTGCGCCGGTTGTGGGATGTGCGAGCAGGCCTGTCCGCGGGGTCTGCCGCTGACGGCCGTCATCAGCCGTATCCGCCAGGAACTCGTCGGCCCGGACACCGCACAGGTCGGCGGAGCCGGGGCCGATCTACAAGCGAAACGAGCGTGAGGCTTCCATGCCCCTGCATCAGCAGACAGACCCTCTCCGGTACCAAAGCGTTCTGCGGACCATCTTCTCCCAGACACGCCCTCCCGTTGCCCGCTGCCGGCTGTTGAGCTCGGGGTTCGGTCCGGCGCACATGCTTCAGGTGAGCGAGGACCTGTCCGGGTGCAAGGCCTGCATCGGTTGTGGGAACTGCATGGATGCCTGCCCCGTGCTGGTTCGCGAACCCAAGCGCCTGTCGCGCGCCGAAGCCCGCACCTCTCTGGCACTGGAAACGCTGGTCGGCGAGGACTGCGACCGCTGTGGCAACTGCGCCCTGGCCTGCCCGCAGGTGGATCCGACGATCAAGCATTACCTCGTCCAGACCCATCTGGCGGAGGGGATGGCCGAGCTATTATCCAAGGTGACTTCCGACGAGGTGTTTCTGATTGACCTGGCGCTGGGGCAGACATAGCCAAAGGGGATTGGCGGCCCGCCCCCTAGAGGCCGCCAGCCCTGTTGTCGCGACGAGACCAGCAACGAGTAGAGGGGATAGGCGTCCGGCCGGGGTCTCGGCTCAGGCCGGTGGTCAAGAAGATACGCAAGCATTGCACGGCTGGAGTGTGACATGACGGAGATCTTCATCCTTGGGCAACGCTACACGGTTCCCGAAGGGCTCACGATCCTGAAGGCCTTCGAGTGGGCCGGCTTCCACCTGACACGCGGCGTTGGCTGCCGCGGCGGATTCTGCGGCGCCTGCGGCACCGTGTATCGCGTGGCTGGGGACTATCGCCTCCGCTACGCCCTGGCCTGCCAGACGGTCGTCGAGCCGGGGATGATCCTGGCTCCCATCCCCTTCTTCCCCGCACAACGAGCCTCCTACCACCTCGATCAGCTTGAGCCCTCGGGCGAGACGCTGGCCGAGCTCTACCCCGAGATCCTGCGGTGCTTCGGCTGCAACACGTGCACCAAGTCCTGCCCACAGGAGCTCGAGGTCCTGAGCTATGTGGCCGGGGCAGTTCGTGGTGACATCGACATCGTCGCTGACCTCTCGTTCGACTGCATCATGTGCGGTCTGTGCGTCGCCCGCTGCCCGGCCGAACTCGTCCCTCCCAACGTGGCGCTCCTCGCCCGCAGGCTGTATGGCAAGTACCTCGCTCCGCCGGCGACCCATGTCCGCCAGAGGGTGGAGGAGATCGACGCAGGCGCCTTCCGCGCCTCCCTGGCTGAGCTGAAATCGGCCTCCAAGGATGAGCTGAAGGCCCGCTACGCCGCGCGCGACATCGAACCCTGATCCGGGGATTGGATCCCGCTTTCCCGAAGATTGAAGGCTGACGATGGACTTCGACTTCCCGACCGATACCCTGATGCTGCGCGACATCCTGCGTCGCTTCGTGCAGAAAGAGGCCCGGCCCCTGGAGATGAAGTACTTCAACACCGGCAGGCTGGAGCCCGAGGAGCAGGCCCGCCTGCGGTCGGCGATCGAGCAGATGGGCCTGTGGGGGGCGACGGTCCCCGAGAGATTCGGCGGCGGCGGTCTGGATACCCTCACGGCCTGCGTCATCGAAGAGGAGTTGGGCGGGACCTTCATCCCGGTGGAGCTGGGCGATGTCCCGGCCCTGCTCTACGCCTGCACCGGCGAACAGGTTGGGCGTTTCCTGGAGCCAGCGCTCGCGGGCAAGCGCAGGGCCATCCTGGCAGCCCGCGAGCCTGAAGGAGTCCGGCCGGAGGCCTGGACGACAATCGCCGTTCCCGAGGGCGAGCACCTGCGCCTCAAGGGCACGAAGGTGCTCTCAGCCGCTCCAGGGTCGAACGACTTTCTGATCGTCCTGGCCAAGGCGCCGGCCGGCTTCACCGCCATTCTCGTGGAGTCGTCACACCCGGGGCTGACAATCTCCAATCAGACTGGCGGGACCGCAACCTTGCAGGACGTTCTCGTCGAGAAGGATGCAATCCTGGGCGAGCCGGGGAAGTCTCTGGCCTCGGCCTCAGCCGAGGGCCCGCGTGTCTGGATCAGGACTGGCGCCCGCTATGTCGGCATCGTCCAGCGCCTATTGACCATGGCCGCCGACCATGCCAGGGACTGGGTATCGCTGGGAGCGCCCCTTTCAGTTCGGCCAGCCGTCCAGCGTCAGCTGGCGGAAATCAGCGTTGAGCTCGAAAGCGCCCGCTGGCTCGTGTACCACGCCGCCTGGCTGGCCGACAAGGGCCAGCCCATCCGGCTGCCGGCCGCCCAGGTGCGGCTGGCCACCGGGCAGATGCTGCAGCGGGCGATCGATCGCGTCACCACGATCTTCGGCGGGCCGGCGCCCGCGCCGAATCTCCTGCCGCAGCGCATGGTGCGCAGCCAAGTTTCGCCCGAAGCACTGGAAGTCGCCCTGGAATACGCCCGGGCGTCGGTGGCGGCCGAGGTGCTGGCGGCGGGTACGGAAAAGTGATGGCGCGGTGGGCGAGGCCCACGGCGTATATCCAGAGGGTAGCCTCGCCCTGATGTTGATTGGTGAGTCGCAGCCGACAGGTTGTCACCGGTGTGGCACGCCGGTGGCGCCCGGAACACAGAAGGAAGTCTGGTCCTGGTGCGAGGCGGCTAGCCGCCAGGGAACGCGCGAGGAACGATCTCGCCCCGAGGGCAGCGATCGGATCCGCGGCATGCCGCATCGCTGGACAAAGGACCAACTGGACGCAAGACGCCGAGTGACCGCCGGGGATGAGCACGCCCTGCTCATGCTCCCGCGGGCGAACGCATGCTCGTGAGGTGACCATGACCTACCCCGCTGAACTGCGCGAGTCCCTCCTCAAGGTGGAAGCCTCCCGATCCCGCCGCCTGCAAGAGACCCATCCTCGCCTCTCGCCCCAGGAACGGGAAGAGATCCTGCGCGCGCATCACCCTGACTACATCGCGGAGGCATTCCGCGAGATTCGACTCGGTCCCAACAAGGGGGACCGTGCCCCACGCGAGCTGGCAGACGCGCTGGAGGGCACGCCAATCGTCGACGTCGACCCGGCCCAGGATCCAGCTGCGAGCTGCGGCGTGCTCGTCATCGGCGGAGGTGGGGCTGGCGCCAGCGCCGCGCTGCTGGCCCAGGAGCATGGCGCCGACGTGTTGCTGGTCACCAAGCTGCGCTTTGGCGACGCCAACACCATGATGGCCCAGGGCGGCATCCAGGCTGCCGACAAACCGAATGACACGCCGACGATGCACTACCTCGACGTCATGGGAGGCGGCGGCTTCGCCAACGACCCCGACCTGGTCGAGGCGCTGGTCACCGACGCGCCAAGCGTGATCGCCTGGCTGGAAGGCCTGGGGGCCATGTTCGACAAGGAGCCGGACGGGACGATGAAGACCATCCACGGCGGTGGCACAAGCCGCAGACGAATGCATGCCGCCCGTGACTACAGCGGCGCCGAGATCATGCGCACCCTGCGGGACGAGGTCCGTTCCCGCAGCGACGGCCCCGGCACTTCGATCCGCGTGTGGGAGTTCCGCCCCGTCGTGGAGCTCATGCTCGACGCGGAAGGTCGCGCTGCCGGCGGGGTCCTGAAGGACCTCGACACCGGCGAGTCGATGGTCGTACGGGCGAAGGCCATCGTCATCGCCACAGGCGGCAGCGGCCGACTCCACTACCAGGGCTTTCCGACCACCAATCATTACGGCGCGACCGGCGACGGTCTGGTGCTGGCTTACCGCCTGGGCGCCAAGCTGGCCTTCATCGACACCATGCAGTACCATCCGACCGGCGCCGCCTACCCGGAGCAGATCCTGGGCCAGCTGGTCACCGAGAAGGTGCGTGGCCTTGGCGCACAGGTGTGCAACGTCGATGGTGAGCAGTTCATCTACCCGCTCGAGACCCGCGACGTCGAGGCGGCGGCTTTCATCCGAGAGTGCCTCGAGCGCAAGAAGGGCGTGGTCACCATCACCGGGCAGCAGGCGGTATGGCTCGATGCCCCCATGATCGACATCATCCATGGCCCGGGCACGATCGCTAAAGAACTCCCGGCGATGGTCCGCCAGTACAAGCGCTTCGGCATCGATCTGAACCACGAGCCGATCCTGACCTATCCCACCCTGCATTACCAGAACGGCGGCGTCGCCATCCGGCCGGACGGCAGCACAGCGGTGCCCGGCCTGTATGTGGCCGGAGAGGCCGCTGGCGGGATCCATGGCCGGAACCGCTTGATGGGCAACAGCTTGCTCGACATCTGCGTCTTCGGTCGGCGCGCCGGCCGGGCCGCAGCCGAATGGGCGCACAAGACCCAGCCCGGCACGCCGACCCTTGCTCACCTGGCTCAATGGGCCGAGGCCCGCCGCCAGGCTGGCTTGGGGGCAGGCCAGCCATCCCCCATCCTCCTGCCCGACTACACGCGGCATTAGCAGTAGGGGCGCGCAATTGTGCGCCCCTACTGGACGGCGCCGGTGCACCCTTTGGCAGGGACGCAGAGATTCAGCCTCGCTGGCTACACATCCCCTCCAGCCCAGGAATCAGCGGGGCTGCCCTCCTGGGGCAGCCCCGTTTTTCTTGTCGCCACGGCCTCGGCCGGGTCCCGCTAGGGAACCATGGTGTTGGTGGGAGTGGGTAGGACGGAGGTGGCGCTGGGCGGGACCCCCGTCCTGGTCCGGGTGGGCGTCACGATCCCCACCCGCACAATCAGGATCTGCCCCGGTCCGATCGTATCGGTGACCCTGATGCCGCTCTGCAAGGCGATATCCTCTGCCGTGCTGTTGAACCTGGCGGCGATGCTCTCGAGCGAGTCACCCGGCTCGACCATGTACTGGATCCGAGACCCTGGCACCAGCGTCTCCGGCAGGGGCGTCGCCGTGGCACGCTCTGTCCCCGGCGCGGGGATGGTCAGCTCCTGGCCGCTGAAGATGGCGTTCGGGTCGGTGATGCCGTTCACGGACATCAGGAGCAGGATGTCCACCTGAAACTGGGCTGCAATCGAAGTCAGCGTGTCCCCTTCCTGCACCCGGTACGTCTGCGGGCCGACAGGGGTCGGCGTGTCCGTCGGCGCAGGCGTCAGGGTGATGGTGGCCGTGGCCGTCGGGGGCAGCGGCGTCATGGTCAGCGTTGAGGTTGGGGTAGCGGTGCGGCCGAAGAACGGCAACGAGGCCGGGGTGCCGCCGCTCAGCCACATCACCACCAGGACTACCCCGATGACCACTAGGAGCCCGGCGACGATTCCCAGCAGCAAAGGCACCAGGCGCTCCCGCCGCCTTCGGTAGCTTTGAATCACATCCTGCACGTTATGTTCACTCTCGGGCATGGTTACCGCTCCTACTTCAGGGTGAGGCAACTGCCCTGCCTACCGACGGCCTCATTGTACCTGAATTCCCCGCCCTGAGAGGCCCTGTTCCCCATGGGCTCCTGCCGCGGCGAATGGGCTATCCCCGGGCATGCGCTGGAGAAGCCGCATTCTGGAGGGAGTCCGCCTGCAGGTGGTTCGGCGAAGCCCCATTCGCCGGAAACGCGGTCTCCTTTCCCGCAAAGGCCTCTTTCCACCACCCTGGCGGGTTTCTCTGGAGGGCAACCTCAAACGGTTGGGATGATCCCTGCCACCCGGTGGGGAGCGCACTTTCCACCCAGGTCCGCCCGTAACCCCCGACCATGCGTCGGGAACGAGTTTAGCGGACCTGACACCTGGCGGAGCTTGGAGAGACCCGCTGGCAGGCTGCTACTCAGCCAGGCCCTCCTCCAGAAGAAGCATCTTCCGCTCCGGGCCGGTCAGGACCCGCCAGGGCGTGACCAGATAGGACATCATCGGCCGCAGCAGTCTGGTCCACACCTCGGTCTGATGGCCGCCGGGGACGATGGCGAGCATCAGCTTGGCCCCGGCCTCACCCAGGTCGTTGGCCAGCGAGACCGTGAGCCGGCGGGCCCAGTCCCTATCCCCTGCCCCCAGGTAGATCCTGTCCGGGAACGGGTCGCCCTGCGCGACGATATCGAGCGGGTCAAACTCCGGTCGGGCGCTGTTGGCCGATAGCGCCGGGCTCAAGGCGCCCACTCCCCCAAACATGTCCGGGTGACGCAGGCCGATCTCCAGCGCCCAGACGCCTCCGCGCGATATCCCCGCCAGCGCTCTTGCACCGGGCTGGGGATCGGTCCGGTAGTTGCGGTCGATGAAGGGGACGAGGCCCTCCAGGAACTCCTGTTCATACGAGCCCTCGCCGCCGTCCGTGCTGCCAAACAGGGGCTGGGGTTGGAAGGGCATGACAATCAGAAACTGAACCCACTCTCCCGCGGCGATGGCTTCATCCGCGACCTCGTCTGCCCCCAAGTCGTCCCAATGGGATTCTGTGAAGGGGAGGCCATGCAGCAGGTAGAGCACCGGGTAGCTCCGTCGCGAGCTGGAATAGCAGGGTGGCAAGTAGACCCGCACCGGAATGTCGCGGTGTACAAGTAAGCCAGGATACGAGACCTCATCCACCCGTCCGTGGATCTCCAGACAGGCGGCGGTCGGGCTAGGAGAGGGTGTCGGGCTGGGAGCGGGCGTCGAGCTAGGAGAGGGGCTAGGGGTGAGGGTCGCGGTGGCTGATGGCGCCTGGGTGAGGCTGGCGGCCGCTGTGGGCCCGGCATCTGAGCCCGACCGGGGAAATGAGCAACTCGCTGTCAGGACGAGAAGGGCCGCCAGCACGCGGAGTGGCTTCAAGCCCCCTCCAACGCTTGCCGCGGCTTGCGGGCCTCGATCAGGGGCCGGCCGGAGGCCTTCCGTCGGACGGCCAGGATCTCGGCGACGATTGCCAGAGCGATCTCCTCCGGCGTCTCTGCGCCGAGGTCGAGGCCGATTGGAGCTCGAACAAGGTCTAGCCGCGATTGGGGAACCCCACGCTGCGCCAGCTTGTCAAAGATGGCCCGCGCCTTGGTAGGCGAGGCGACCAACCCGACGTATGCCGGCGGGGGATCAACGGCCAGCACCTGGGCCAGCGCAGGCTCATCCCAGCCCCAGGTTGCCACCACAACGTGGGTCGCCGGTCCGATCGCGGCCGGCAATGGATCCAGGCTCTCGGTGGCGGCGTCGTAGGGCACGACCGCCACAACGTCCGCCTGCGGCAAACGATCACGGGTGGCGAAGGCAGGCCGATCATCAACGACCGTCACGTGCATCCCGATCAGGTGTGCGATCGCGGCGACGGGCTGGGCGACATGGCCGGCTCCGATGATCAGCATCTCCGGGTCGGGCTCAAGCACCTCGATGTCCACCTCAACCTCCCCTCCGCAAAGGCCGACGCTCTCAGGATCCCCATCGGTGCTGAAGATGTACTTGCTCAGGCGGCCATGCCCGGATGCGAGCGACTGGCGGGCATCCTCGATCACCCGCTCCTCCAGGGTGGCGCCGCCGACGGTGCCCACGATCCTGCCATCCGGCCAGATGAGCATGCGAGCGCCCTCATGACGAGGTGCCGAGCCTCGCACCCTGACCACGGTCGCCAAGGCGACCGTCTGCCCCCGCTGCAATGCCTCCAGGGCAGCTTGGCTCACTCGGACGAATTCGCTCATCGCCGTACTCCGCGGCCCCTATG
>CAYQUY010000070.1:0-9906 GCA_964420755.1 uncultured Anaerolineaceae bacterium | reverse complement strand
TCGTCGAGCTGCGCCAGGAATTCGGCCTGACTACCCTGGTCGCCGAGCACCGGTTGGGCCGGCTTGGGCCATGCGTCGATCGAATCCTGTATCTTCCCGGGAAGGGCGGGGAGGCGAGCTTTGGCCAGCCGGCCGATGTTCTAGGTCAGATGCCCTACGTCCCTCCCTTGGCGGAGGCCAGACGGCTTCTGGGCATGCCGCCTGGATGGGGAGCGGCTGCCGAAGAGGAATTGCGATCCCGGCTTGAGGAGCTTGGGCCGGGGGCTACTCGGCCCTCGCCGGCCGGCCCGTCGCGCTTGATCGCCGAAGGATTGTCTTACGCCTACAATGGGGTACCGGCGTTGAACGACGCCTGTCTGGACGTCCGGCCTGGGGAAGTGGTGGCCGTTCTGGGACGGAATGGCTCAGGGAAGACCACCCTCCTGCGCTGCGTCATGGGTTTGCTCAATCCTCAGGCCGGCAAGGTCTGGCTCGAGGGACAGGAGTTGAGCGATCGGTCGGTTGCGGAGAGGGCGCAGGCGATGGCGTATGTGCCGCAGTGGCCGGAGTCACTCCTGTTTGCGGACAGCGTGCGCGAGGAGCTCGAGCTGACCCTGCGGAACCATGGGCTGCAAGGGAAACCTCCGGTGGATCCGGAGGCACTGCTGACGGATCTGGGGTTGGGGGGAGTTGCCGACCGATACCCGAGGGACTTGTCCGCGGGCGAGCGGCAGCGGGCAGCGATCGCGGCCGTCCTGGTCACCCGACCGGGCGTCCTGTTGCTGGACGAGCCGACGCTGGGGATCGACCCCATGGCGCAGGCCGCGTTCGGCGAGTTGCTCGAGGGCTGGCGCGGCCACGGGATGGCGATCGTCCTGGCGACGCACGACGTGGAGTTCGCCGCGGCCCACGCCGACCGGGCTGTGGTGCTGGATCGTGGCCGCGTGGTGGCCGCGGGTACGACTGCCGAAACGCTGTACTCGCAGCCGCCTCTGCGCACGGCCCTTCAGAAGCTGACCGGCCGTCCGCATCCGGCCAGCCTCGCGGACCTGGGCGTCAAGCTGGGCAGGTGGCGGGCAACCATCCGCTGAGAGGCAGGGCAGGCCGGGCCGGTAGGGCGGGGACAAGGAGAGCGAGGATGCCATCGACCGAGCAGGCGCGCGGCTGGTATGACGAGAAGGATCCGGTGCACGGTTTTGACCATGTCCTCAGGGTCACGCGGCTAGCGGAGCGGTTGGGGCGAGAGATGGGGGCCGACGTGGAGATCCTGCGGGCTGCGGCGCTGCTCCACGACGCTTCCGGCGCGCACCCGGGAAGGAGTGGGCGAAGGCATCAGCATGAGGAGTCCTCGGCCGACTTCGCCCGAGCTGTGCTCCTGAGAGAAGGTTGGCCGGCGGACCGCATCCAGGCCGTGGTGGACTGCATCCTGGCGCACCGCTTCCGCAGCCGGCACCCGCCGCGCAGCCTGGAGGCCCAGATCCTCTTCGATGCCGACAAGCTGGATGTCATGGGAGCCTTCGGGGCCGCCCGCACCATCGGATACGCGCTGCAGGCGGGAGAGCCCGTCTTCGCCGAGCCTTCGGGTCGCTTTCTTGAAACCGGCCAGCCTGAGCCAGATGAGCCGCACAGCGCCTACCATGAGTACCTGTTCAAGCTGCGCCGAGTGCGCGAGCGACTCTTGACAGAGCCTGCCCGGCGGCTGGGCGAACGCCGGCACCAGGTTCTGACGGCCTTCTTTGAACAGATGGCTGCCGAGGCCTACGGTGAGGCGTGAGCATCGGCTCTTGACTTGACGCGCCTTCCCCGTGGCCTTTACAATCATCGCCGGGGCCCGGCATGGAATACAAGGATTACTACAGGATCCTGGGTGTGGATCGGAACGCCGATAGCAAGACGATCAAACGCGCCTACCGCTCGATGGCGGTGAAGTATCACCCCGACAAGAACCCTGGCGACAAGCAGGCGGAAGAACGATTCAAGGAAATCAACGAGGCTTACGAGGTCCTGGGCGATCCGGCCAAACGCGCTCGCTACGATCAGCTTGGCACCTCCTACCAGTCGTGGCAGCGAGCCGGCGGCGCCCCAGGTGGTTTTGACTGGTCGCAGTGGATGGCGGGCGCGCCGGGTGGCGTACGGGTTGAGGTCGGTGACCTGGAGGACATCCTCGGCGGCGGTTTCTCGGACTTCTTCAACGCCATCTTCGGAGGGGCGGCCGCACAGGGCTTTGGCGCCCGGAGCCGAGCCCGCGTCCGCGACGTCGAGCGGACGGTCCGCATCACCCTGGCGGAGGCCCACACGGGAACCAAGCGCATGCTGCGGGTTGACGGCCGCCGGCTGGAGGTCAAGATCCCGGCGGGGGCCCGCACCGGGACCAAGGTTCGACTTCCGGCCGGAGGGGAGAGCCGTCGCGGCGCAACGGGGGACCTGTACCTTGTGGTCGAGGTCGAGCCCGATCCCCGTTTTGAGCGCAAGGGCGAGGATCTCTATGCTGACTTCGAAGTAGATCTCTACACGGCGGTCCTTGGCGGCGAGGTTCGCGTCTCGACGCTCTCCGGCGCGGTTGTCCTCACCATCCCCCCGGGCAGCCAACCTGGCCAGACCTTCCGTCTGGCCGGCCGCGGCATGCCCCGGCTACGTGACACTTCGCAGCACGGCGACCTCCTCGCCCGGCTCAAGGTCAAAGTGCCCCGTGACCTGACCAAGCGCGAACGGGAGCTCTTCCAGCAGCTGGCCCAGCTGCGTCGCCGTTGATGGCCTCACCGCCTGCGCATCTCACAGAGCACTCGCAAGGAACAGGTGCATGATGATGAAGAAGGGTTGGTTCCCCACAATCGTTCTCAGCTTGGTCTTGGCGAGCCTGGCCTGCACTTGGCAAGGCGCCGCCCTGGCGCCGACGCCCCTCACGACGGAGCCCGCCAACTCCGCGGTGGCGCCGCCCACGGCGGCCGTGGCCCCCGGACCGCAGCTGGTGGGGGAGGGGGACCTGGTCGAGCTGTACACCCAGGTCAGTGGGGGTGTCGTCTCGATTCGGGTCTACAACGAAAGCGGGGGAGGCCAGGGATCGGGTTTCGTGTATGACACCGAGGGGCATATTGTCACCAACGGGCACGTCGTGGCGGATGCTCAGCAGATCGAGGTGGACTTCCCCAGTGGAGACAAGGTCTGGGCTGAGCTTGTGGGCGTCGACACGAATGTGGACCTGGCCGTGGTGCGGGCTGATGTCCCGGCCAGCGTGCTGCATCCGCTGCCTTTGGGAGACTCGAGCCAGGTCCGGGTCGGTGAGATCGTCGTGGCGATCGGCAACCCGTTTGGGTTGGCGGGCACCATGACCGTGGGGGTCGTATCTGCCTTGGGTCGCACGCTTGACTCTGAGCGGGCCGCTCCGGGAGGGGGCGTGTTCAGCAGTGGGGACATCATCCAAACCGACGCCGCCATCAATTTGGGAAACTCGGGTGGGCCGTTGGTTGACCTGCGGGGCGAGGTGGTCGGCGTCAACCGAGCCATCCTGACGGAGGCCTTCTCCGTCGTGGGGGCTCCCACCAACTCCGGCGTCGGCTTCGCCATCCCCGTCAATCTCGCCCGTCGGGTGGTGGAGGCGATTCTGGCCGGAGGCGAGTTCCAGTACCCCTACCTGGGCGTTCTGTGCCTGAGCAGCCTGGACCTGCAGACGGTTGAGGCACTCGGCCTCACGCGGGTCACGGGCGCCTACGTTCAGGAAGTGACACCTGGCGGCCCGGCAGACCGGGCCGGGGTTGTCGGAGGAGCCGGGCCAGCGGTCATCGGCGACGTCCCCCGCGGCGGCGACTTGATCGTTGCGATTGAGGGGTCACCTGTGCGAGAATTCGCGGACCTGCTTTCCTATCTGGTCAACTACACCGAACCGGGACAGGTGGTTAGCCTGACTGTCGTCCGGAACGGAGAGGAGGTGGAGGTCCCTGTGACCATCGGCGCCAGGCCGTAGGCCAGGGCTGCCGGTGGTGGCTCTCAACAATCCTTCAGGAGGCTGCCATGCTGACTGAGCGCGATGTCAAAGAGCTGATCAAGTACCGGCCTCGTTTCCCCGTCCTGACCGTCTACCTTGACGTGGATCCCTCGGGCGGTTCAGCTGATGCCTACAAGCTGCGCCTGCGGCAGATGCTTAAGGATTTGCCGGACGTCTCTGGGGAAGATAACGAGGCCGTGGAGCGCTTTGTCGAGCACGAATACGATGGGTCGGGGCGGAGCCTGGCAATCTTCTCCTGCGCGCCAGAACGTTTCTTCCGGGCCTTCAGCCTCATGGTTCCTGTTCGCAGCCGGGCACGCTGGATGGACCGGCCGTATGTCAAGCCGCTGGCGGATCTGCTGGACAGCTACGGCGGGTATGGGGTGGCCCTGGTTGACAAGCAGGGCGCCCGGCTCTTTCATTTCCATCTGGGCCAGCTTCGAGAGCAGGAGGGGGTGTTGGGCGAGACCGTGCGGCACACGAAGCGGGGCGGAGCGAGCACTTTCCCTGGCCGGCGAGGGGGAACAGCCGGAAAGACGCGCTATGCAGAGGAAGTGGCTGAACGGAACCTGAAGGAGGCGGCCAAGATCGCCTCCAGCTTCTTCAAGGATAACCACGTGCGGCGGGTATTGATTGGGGGGACGGACGAGACGGCAGCCCAGTTCCGTCATCTGCTGCCCAAGTCCTGGCAGAGCCTGGTGGTGGGGTCTTTCCCCATGGAGATGACGGCCGGCCACGCTCAGGTGCTGGAGAAGGCCTTGCATGTTGGGGCCGAGGCGAAACGCCAGGCTGAGGACAGGCTGGTGGAGGCAACGATCACGGCTGCGGCCAAGGGTCGGGAGGGCGCAATCGGGCTGGATGATGTGTTGGGCGCCGTCCACGCCGGCCGGGTCCAGAGGCTAATCCTGAGTGAGGGCTTCCGGGAGCCGGGATACCGCTGCCGCGGTTGTTCCTTCGTCACCGCGCAGGCGACGGAGACCTGCCCATTCTGCGGGAAGTCCTTCGAGCAGATCGAGGATGCCGTGGAGTTGATCGTCCGCAAGGTGATGGATGGCGGCGGGGAAGTCGACGTGGTTCGCGAGAGCTCTGAGCTGGAGCGAGCTGGACGCATAGGGGCGCTCTTGCGCTACTGACCCTCACCGGGTTGAGGTGCCCACCTTCTGGGCCTTCTTGCCCGTGGACGGGAGCGACATGCGGGTGGGTGGGGCTGTGCCCCAACCACCCGCATATGGTTTCTTCACGAGAACTCCTGTCGTGCCCCCGCAGGGCTTCCGGGCCTCGAAGAAGCGCCGCGAGAGGGCTATTCGAGCGTCAGCGTATAGGCGCCCTCGCCGACGTCGCCGAAAGAGCGGGCCACGATGACGTACGTGCCGCTGGTTGGCAGCCGATACGAGGAGATCTGCGCGTTGGGGAACCCGGCTCCGTCGTCATCATCGGTGAGAATCGCGCCGGCGGGGCTCCACAACTCGAGGAACGAATCGACTTCGCTGCTGGTCATGGTGATGGTGACGCGGGTGCCGCCAATGCCGTAGAAGCTCCATCCGTCGCGGGCACCCCGGGTCAGGTAGCCATTCACGGTCTGGCCGATGCTGATCTCGCCCCCGGCTCCAGCAGGGTATGGAGTTGAGGTTGGGCGCGGGGATTCCGTGGGGGCTGCCTCGACACCGTATAAAGAGAGCTCATAGGGACCGCCCGAGGCGTTGCCGTAGGAGCGGGCGATGATGGTGTACGTGCCGGCCGAGCTCAGATAGTGGTAGTCGATTCGGGAGACGCGGGTCGATCCAGCGTCGTCGTTGTAAGTCAGCTGGGATCCATCTGGCCCCAAGAGCTCAAGGTAGGTGTCGAAGACATTGCTGGTCATCTCGATCATCACCGCGATCGGGGAGGAGGTGCTGAACTCCCATCGATCTTGCCCGCCAATGGGCAGATTCCCGCTGACCGTCTCGCCGAGTGAGATGGTCCCCCCGCCGGGCTCGCTGAGGCTGAGGGAGATCGTGTACTGGCCGGCGTTACCACTGAGACTGCGGGCGAGGATCGTGTAGGTCCCCGAGCTTGGCAGGTAGGTGTTGATCAGGGCATCGGGGTAGCCCAGGCCATCGTCGTTGTAGGTCAGCGAAGAGCCGTCCGGCCCGAGAAGTTCGAGTGTGGAGTCAATCGAGCTGCTGACCATCGTGATGGAAACGTAGTCACCGGCGGCTCCCCTGAAGGTCCAGCGATCGGCGTCCGGGCCGTAGGCATAGGCATCGCGGGTTTCGCCGTAAGAGATGGGACCCCCACCATGGGGCGGAGGGGCGCCGAGCGTCAGGGTAATCTCATAGAAGTAGTTGGCGGTCGTCCCGTACTCCTCGGTCATGCTCATCACCAGGACGTAGTAGCGTGCATCGGCCGTGATGAGGTAGTTCAGGAGGGCGTCCGGACCCTCTGCCGCCATGTTTGAATAGCTGAGGGCCTGGAGTGAGGCGTCCAGCAGGACCACGGCGGGCTGGAGGGAGGAGCCGATGGAGCCAGCCGCAACCTCGATGGTGATGAAATCGTCGGCGCGCGCGTCGAAATAGTAGAGAGCCCCGTAGATCGTCTGGTCGTACTGCTCGAAGTAGAGCTCGCTCTCGGCGGTGACGGCGCCTCGGTCGGTCTCGTTGGCTGACAGGAGCTGGGCGGCGCTGAGGACGGGATCGGCAGTACCTTCGGTAACGGCGACCGTATATGGGCCCGTGTCATCGCTGCCGTAGGGGAGGACGATGATGTAGTACAGGCCACTCTCCTCGAAGGTCATGTGCAGGCGAGGGTTGAGGGCAGGACCGCTGTCGTCGTCGCTGGCCAGGAGGTTGCCATCCCTGTCGCGGACCTCGAGCCGAGTATCGGCATCGGTAGCGCTATCGACGGAGATGGAATAACCGCCTGGCGCGGATAGGCGGAGGCGGTAGCAGTCCTGGGCTCCCGGAGCCAGATCGCCCTCGAGGGTCTCGCCCACCATGATCCTGGTGGCTCCGGGGCAGAACGTGCCCGCCACCTGCGGGACGCGGAAGGCGATGGTTTCGCTGGGGAAGGGGAACAGTTCATCCCACTCCACATCCCTCAGGGCTGACTCCTCGAAGACGACCTCGAAGGGCTGCTGGCCGTCGGCGCGGACTTGGCGAACCTCAACCTCGTTGGCAGCGCCGTCGGTAGATGCGGTGTAGAGGACATCTCTGCCCCCGCGGGTGTAGACGGCGTTGAGGATCCCGCTCGTGTCGTCGTCAAGCTCAACGGGTGAGGCGCCCTCCGCCACTTCTAGACTGTAAAGGGTCTCGACGTCGGCGCGGTCCTCCCTGCCGGCGAAGAGCAGGTGCCGTCCGTCGGCGGAGCGGTTGAGCAGCCGGATGCTCTCCCAGTCCTCCAGGGTCAGAACTCCATTGGCGCTATCGACGGGGGTGACAAAGAGAGAAGACTGGCCACTTCCGTTGACCAGTGTGAGATAAAGTGTTGGCTCACCGGGCACGGTCCGGGCTTCGAAGCCGCGGAGATTGCCATCGTTGAAGAGCTCAACCAGCCCCTGCACGCCCGGCTTGGCGCTGTAGAGGGTTAGCTCGTCCTGATCCCACAGGCTGATCAGGATTCGCTCTGGCGAGGGCAGGAGCGCATAGCTGAGATTGCTGCCGCTGACCAATTCCACGTCTTGGCCCCCCGCCATGGGATGGACGGACACCGTCTCCTCACCGTCCTCGCCAGCGACCAGGTAGACGAGGTAGTCGCCGGAGGAAGTGAAAGCCGCGTCGAGCGCATCGGCTGTAGCTACGGTGCGGGCTTCGCCGTCCAATGTTGATAGGACCAGCTCTCCGTCTTCGTTCTCACCGATGTAGAAGAGGTGTGTGCCCTGTGGGGCGAAGGCGTAGATCAGGAGGCTGTACAACTCCTCCCCTTCGGCCACCACGCTGCCGTCGTCGCGGTTGACGACGATCACCCGGGAGGTGCCGGCGTCGGATCCCTGCACGTAGGCCAGGCGCGAGCCGTCGCTGGAGAGCTGGTAGGACTCGACCTGTTCAGCCCTATCCAGCAGGATGACCTCGTGACTGCCATCGCTTCCGATGGCTGTCAGCGTGAGCCCTTGTGGGGAGGGATCAGTGTAGACGACAGTGGAGCCGTCGAGTGAGAATCGGCACTCGCTGCCCCGGGCCACGCGCTCCGCTTCAGCGCCGTTGCGTGAGACATGGCAGCGCATCTGGCCCTCGGAGCGGTACTCGTCGATGAAGAGGCTCTGGCCGTCGCTGGTCACCAGGCTGTAGGCTTCCCGCGTCTGGAAGACGAGGCCGGGTTCTCGGCTGCCGAGCCTGAGACGGTAGACGGAGGTCTCCCCATCTTCCTGGAACTGATAGAGCAGGAAGCCCGTTCCCCGGAGGAAACCTCCGTAGCCGAAGGTGCCAACTGTGTCCACCTGGCCGTCGCGGAGAGCGCTGAGAGAGCCGCTTCCGGCCCTAGTGTTTTCGGCCAGGGTGGTGGCGTCTGAGAGTTCGACGCCCAGCCGGATGAGGTACAGATCAGCTTCGCCGTTGCGGCTTGGCGAGGCCACGAAGACACGGTCGTGGACGCCGAACGGGAGCCAGCCGGGCCGCCAGATGACGACCACCGCAACGAGGACGACCAGGCAGGCTAGGCAAAGGCCCAGTGCACCCACGATGATGGCGATCAGCAATGGGCGTTTCATCAGGGACCTCCTGGGGCGGTCTGCGCCCGACCTTCGTCTGGGATCTGTACCTATACGAGCCCCCCTGGAACGCAGAGTGGGGCTTGGTTGCCTCCGCAAAATCGACCTGCATTATACAGGACGTGGGATTTGGCATCGCTGGTACGGATCGCCCACCGGATGCGGCTGACCGCCATCGCGATTGGATCCGGGCCCGGGCGCTCTGCCGGGCTCCTGGCGGTTCGGGCGGCCGCAGCGTCAGGAAGTGGTGCATTCAGACAAGAGCCGTGAACGAAGGGTAGCGGTTGTGGTTTAGGTCGGCGGAGGGGGGATGGTTCCGGGTTGTGCTGGGCCAGTCGATCCTGGAGGCGGCGCTGGCACCCGGATGGCGACCGACGGCTGATGCTCGGACCATCGATCGGATCAGGCGAATCCATCGACACATGCGGTGGCACGTCGGCCGGAGAGCGGCGGCGTCCGAGGAAGGAGCGGAGCCGGGGAGTGCGTTGCGCGCTGTGGAGGCCCGACCGGCGGATTCCCTCTGCCCCGGGAAGCCTATGGCGTCGGAAGTGCCTGCTCGAGCGACGTCAAGCTGTCGAGCATGACCTCCAGGTCGCTGCGAGCGGCGGAGGGGTTGCTCTCCAGCTCGCTGAACACCAACGCCAGGCGCTCGTCTAGGTCCTGCATCTGTTGGAGCGCGACCGGGTCCTGGAGGAGCCCCACGATGGTCTGGAGATGGGAGTCCGTCTGGCTCAGGGCAGAGCGGGCAGCCAGGGAATCTCCGAGCGCCAGCGCCGCCTGGGCGCGGGCTACATCCACTTGCGCTTCCGCGAGGGCGAGCCGCTGCGCAGCGATGGCGGCCTCGGCCCTCAGGCTTTCGTTCTCCGCCTGCATGGGCCGGAGCGTTTCGAGCTCCGCCTGGGCCGCGCTCAAGTCGCTCTCGAGGCGGCGGATCGTCTCCGCTTGAGGGCGAAGCTGTATGGCCCACATGGCGACTACGCCAAGGAAGAAGATGATGAGCACGCCAATAGCCCAGCTCAAGGCCTTGCGCAGGAAGCGGGCGAATCGGCTGGGCCTCTTGGACTCAGGCATGAGCGCCTGGCGCAGTGCAGCTGCCGAAGGAGAAGGCGGGCGGGGGGGCGGTTGCGGCGTTGGCTGCGGTGACGGTTGAGAGGCCGGCTGGGGCGACGGTTGAGGTGTCGGCTTGGCTGGTGGTTGGCTCTGGTTCATGGATGTCTCCCAAGGTGATAGCTGTACCCGCAAGAAAGGCCAGGGCTCGTTCGCC
>CAYQUY010000069.1:0-9916 GCA_964420755.1 uncultured Anaerolineaceae bacterium | reverse complement strand
GGGCGAGAGCGCGCCCAGTGTTCCCGTATCCCCCTAGGATGACGACCGTGGGTGGATTCATATCCCGACTCTACTTTCGCTTGGCACCACTGGGTGCAACCCCGAATCCGGCCTAGACCAGCGGCATCCGCCCTCACAGCTGCTCCGATCGCCTCGGCAATGGTCCCCGCTCTCACGCGGCAAGTCTACACTGCGCGGTCCGTCGCCACAAACCGCGAGAGGCCAAGGCCGACGAAGCATGGAGCCGCCAAACCCACTCGGAGGTCACGTCGGTGGCCATGCCCCGACCACAGATGTGCTTCGCCGGCCGGCGCCCATGTCACCGAGGTCCTTTTTCCCACATGGCACGTGGACGCCGAAGGCTGCCATCAGGTAGAATGGAGAGGTGACCGCCGCTGCCCACCGGGTCGCGATTCTCGCCCCGATGCGATACGAGCTGCGCCCCCTCGTGCGCCCGCTTTCCCTCATTCGGGGCCGATTGGGCGACGCAACTCTCCTCTCAGGCGTGCTCGGCCGGATCGAAGTCGTCGCCACGATAACGGGGATCGGAACCCGCGCCGCCGCACAGATGACGGAACGCGTCCTTGGCTCCATCCCTGTCGATCACGTCATCGTGGTCGGCATTGCGGGGGGCATCGGGCCGAGCGTCGCCATCGGGGACCTCGTCGTGCCGGATGTCGTCATCGGTATGCCAGCCGGCACGGAGCACCGGCCGTCCCCTCTTGGCGACACCGCGCCCCGAGGAACATTGGTCACGTCGGACGCGTTCCTGGTCGACCAAAACGAAGTTGCCCGCCTCGAACGCCAGGGCGTCATCGCCGTCGACATGGAAACCGCCGCGATCGCCGCAGTTTGTGAGGCCCGGCACTGCCCGTGGTCGGTGTTCCGGGCGATCAGCGACCGTGCCGACGACGGATCGACGGATCCGGCCGTTCTCGGCCTGGTTGGGCCGGACGGCGGCCCCAATCTGCCTGCCCTGGCGCGCTTTGTATTGAGCAAGCCTCGGCGCGTTTCGGCGCTGGCGCGTCTCGCCCGCGGGATGAGAGTCGCCACCAACAGAGCCGCGTCGGCGGTCGTTAGCGCCCTCGAGGAGATGTAGGCGACCGGGTGCGGCGTGCAGAGACCAATTCCAGCAACAGCATTCCCCGGGATCGGAGCGTCGGGCGGCTCTTTTCCCGCACCCGAGCTCCCTCTCGAGCAGAAGCCTCTCTTGTCTGAATGGACGGGGATGATCAGAAGATGACCAAGAAGCCTGCCACCGTCTCTGTCGCTCTTCTTCTCCTACTCCTCAACGCGCTCGTTTGGTTGGCTTTCGCCATCATCGTGGCGTCGGGAGCGCATCCATCCATGCATGTGGGCGATCAAGTCAGGTGGATCATGGCGATCCTTGCCCTTCTCGTTGCGGGAGTGCTTTTGGGCCTCTGCATCTTCATCAGAAGAAACAACAGGATCGCCTACTACCTTACGTTGGCACTGCTTCTCGTCACCTCATTCCTGACGATAACCGACCAATTCGGGCTCTCGGATCTCATAGTCCTGGCCGTCATGGTCATACCTCTCGGGTTGCTCATTAAGGACCGAGCTTGGTACCTCCAGCGAGATGCCTAGCACCTCACAGAAAGCGGAAGCGCCCGGTTGTCGTCCTCTATGATCGGCGCGTCGGGCCCGATGGGGCCATGCGACGCCCATGGCCTCGCGGAGAAGCAGCGTGAAACCGGCTCTGGTGCCTGCAATCCTCATCACGGTCCTCGGTCTCTTGGTAGCCGCCTGCGGCGCTACCCCTCCAAGCCCTTCGCCCCTCCCCGCGACGCCCAGCGCGGTTGCCTCTGCCTCACCGGAGACGCCGACGGGGACCCTGGTCCCTGACGACTCGGCGGCTTGGTTCCGGGAGGCCGTGCTGTACGAGATCTTCATCCGCTCCTTCGCCGACTCCAATGGAGATGGCATCGGCGACCTCAACGGCGTCACGGAACACCTGGACTACATTCAGGATCTGGGGGCCACTGCGATCTGGCTCACCCCGATCTATCCCTCCCCCTCCGTCCATGGCTACGACGTGACCGATTACTTCGCCGTCCGTCCCGAGTACGGCACAAGGGATGACCTGCAGGCTCTGGTCGAGGCGGCCCACGCAAGGGGCCTTCGCCTGATCCTGGATTTCGTGCCCTCTCATCTCTCCAGCCAGCATCCTTTCTTCCAGGACGCCCTGGGGGACCCCGACTCGGAGTATGCGGACTGGTTCATCTGGACGAACGCAGCCCACACGACCTACGCCTCCTTCGATGGTGTATCTAGCATGCCGCGCTTCAACCACCGCAACCCTGAGGTCGTCGACTACTTGTGCGAGGCTGCCCTGTCCTGGCTTGACCTGGACGACGATGGCGACTACCAGGACGGGGTCGACGGATTCCGGGTGGACAATGCCGTCTTCCCGCCCCGAGAGTTCTCTGAGACGCTGCGCCAACGGATCAAGTCGGTCAACCCCTCCGCCCTCCTCCTGGGCGAAGCCTGGGTGGATCGCCCCCGCTACATGGCCCGCTTCTTCGATGAGGAGTTCGACGCCCTCTTTGACTTCCCCCTGTACGGGATTGTTCAGGGTGACCCGGCGATCAACGGCGATGGTGTGTTTGCGGGCGGACCCTTCCCCCTCATGCTGACCTCGCTGCTCACCGACGAGCGGGAGTTGTTTCCATCACAGGCGATGCTGGTCCGCTTCTTCAGCAACCACGACACAAACCGGATCGCCACCGAACTCTCCGGCGATCCTGCCCGCCAGCGCCTAGCAGCGGCGCTGCTGGCGGCGCTCCCGGGCCCTGTCATGGTCTACTACGGGGAGGAGGTGGGGATGCTGGGACAGAAGGGGGGCCCTCCCTCCTGGGATAGCTACCGCCGCGAACCGATGGACTGGTATGCCTCCCAGGCGGGCCCGAGTCAGACTACCTGGTTCCAACCCGATGACCGATGGAACCTTCCCTTCGACGGTATCTCGGTGGAGGAGGAGACGGCCGATCCCGAATCCTTGCTCAACTACTACCGGCAGGTCCTGTCCTTGCGCCGCGAGCATCCGGCCCTGTCCCAAGGCGATCTCGTCCCCCTGCCTCTCCCGACGCAGCCCAGCGGACCCTGGGGAATCGTGCTCTCGTCGGGATCAGAAACACTTGTGGGGCTGTTCAACTTCGCGGATTCACCGCTAGCTGTCTCCGTCAGCGCCTTTCCCCTGTCTGGCCCGCGGCTGCGGGATCTGCTCAGCGGCGAATTCGTGCCCGGTCCGTCGGCCGACGGTACCTTCAGCCTTGCGGTGCCTCCGGCCGGGGCATTCATCCTTGCCGCCGCCGACTGATTCGGCCCGGGGAGGCGGCATTGCACTCAGCCGAGAGCCGTGGAGCTTCGCCGCAGGGCACGGCGCTTGCGGAGCGCAGCCATGCACAGGGGCCATTGCGCCGGCAATGCGTGTCGTTCCGTGGAGGGTCGCTGTCGACCGAGGTCTGTCCAAGTGAGGGTGCGCATGAAGGCGGTGCTTGTCTTCATTGATGGAACCATCTGCGACAGGAGCTCGCAGCTCCACCTCATGGGGAGGCCGGAGTTCTACGAACGAGAGGCAATCCTCGAGGGCCTGGCTGTGCCGGGGAGCATCCCCTGTCTGCAGGAGCTCGCCCGCCAGTACAGGATCGTTTATATGGGCGCTCGGCCCGAGTCCGCGCTGCCATACACGCAGGAATGGCTTGAGACGATGGGATTCCCCAAGGGACCGATCCACCTGGCGAGGACACAAGAGGAGCGGCTGGAGATCGTCAGGCGGCTCGGCAACAAAATGAACTTCGCGGCAGGAATCGGCGACCGCTGGGACGACAACGAACTGCATCTCGAACTGGGGTGCCTCAGCATCATCCTGAAAGAGCATGAGGGGAACTGGGACACGGTCCGGAGGCACCTACTGGGCAAGAAGACGGCCTAGCGCTCCGACAAGCGGATCCGCCCATCTACCTCGAGCTTCGCAGACATCGTCCCAGAGCCATCCTGGGGGGAGCCCTGTCCGCACCGGGCCACGCGGCTCGGACAATGGCCCTTCATTGTCGCTTGTTCCGACAGGGCACGCACCCATGCACTCTCGCGCTCCCGCCGAGTCAGTCACAGACCAAGCACCGCCGGGCACTGCCCGCCACACCGTCCCGGCCCAGGACCTGCGGTACTGGGCAGGTGTGTCCTCACCGCACCTCCCGCAAGAACGCCGGGACATAGTGCGGCCCAGCACCTGCGTTCTGGGCAGGTGTGCGGCGAAGGTGTCGGGCAGCGCAGCAATCCTCTGCTTGATGCCGGTGTACAAGGGAACTAAGTGGTCCCTGTCGTGAGACGACACCAAGCATACAGTGCGTCGTAAACGGTAAACTGAGCTTCTAGATTGGCGGAATCGCTCGGGAAGAGAAGCCCAAAACCCGTGGCAATGGCTTCGAGGCCCGGGGCAATCGGGTCCATCTGAGAATCCTTTGCGATGTCCGCTGCGTGGACGATCTTCGCCATGCGCTGAAGAGCGGGATCGGCGAGCCCGTACTTCGCCAGGATCGCTTCGAAGGAGCACTTCCCTGCTTGATGCCCAAGCTCGACGCCGGGCGCATCAAAGGGTATGGCTCCGGTCTCGTCCACAAGGGGGCCCACTCGACTCTTGGGAACGAACAGAAAGCGGGCCTCGGAGTCCACAAAACGTTTGATGAGCCAAGGGCAGGCAACACGGTCGACGTGCACATGGGAACGCGTAATCCAGAGCATGAGCAACGCCTCCTGGCAGCTGTTAGGCAGAGCGAGGCCCCCTCCAAAGATACCATACAAGCCCGGCCATGCCTGCGATGGCAGCCACCGCAAAGGGAAGCTGCGGGGAGATCTGCCAGAGGGCTCCCCCAAGAAGAGGTGCTGGCGCAACGGTGAGCCCCCGGGCCAAGTAGTAGGCGCCTACCCCCTCGCCCCGGCGGTCCTGGTCAACGAGATCGACAATCAGGGATTTCCGTGCGGGCTCGCCGATTTCGCGAAGTCCCGCCAGGACGGCCGCAACCACGAGGAAGATGACGACGCTCCATCCCGAGAGTAGTGGGTAGAGAGCAAAGGCGAGGGGGAAGAGGGCGAAGAACGCAAAGGTGAGCGCGATGAAAGGGGCCTGGCCCCATCGATCGGCGAGTTTGCCTGCAGGTATGTAGCACACAATGGAGACCAGCATCTGCAGACCTCGGAGTGCCCCGTAGAGGGCAATCGATGCTCCGAGATTCGTTGTGGCGTAGATGACGATGAGGGCAGCCGGTATCCCCTCCGCCATCCGGGCAAGGATATCACTTGCCAACAGCTGTTTCAGTTCGGGGCGCAGAAGAGCGAACGTAGCCCACATGCCTGCCGGGGCCGGAGCTCTCTGAGATGCCCTTCCCCGGTACAGGAACTGCTGGACGAGGAGGGAGAAGAATGCCAGAGCAATCGTTAGGACGAGTGCAATCCGGAAGCCCCGGGTGATTCCGCGGGTGAATAGGAGCCAACCCCCAATAACGGGGGCGACCACAATCGGGATCCGCTTGAGTATGGACTGGACGCTGAAGCCAATGGATCTTCTGCCTTGTTGGAGACTATCGCCAATGACCGCGAATGTGGCGGGCAGGCTCATGCTTCCCCACCCAGCGACGAGCAGCGTCCCTATGAGGATGAATCCCCAGTGACGGACACTCAGGTAGATGAAGTAGCCTGCAATGGCGAGCAGATTGAATAGAACCAGGGCGCGCCTACGTCCGAGCCGATCAGCTGCGAGGCCGCCAGGGTACTGATAGATCGCGTCCAGCAGATCCCTCAAAGCCTGATAGGTCGTCCAGGCCAGGACCCCTCCACCGATGGCCTCAAGATACTTGGGAACGAAGCCGGACCAGAGCTCTTCCCCCAGACCCATCAGGAAGAGGGCGCCAAGTAGAACAACAATGTTGTGTTCAAGGCCGAGAAAGGCACGGATGCGACCTTGAAGAGGTGGTCGTCCTGAGGGAGCTGCTTCGCGGGTCATAGCGTTCGTGGCGCCATGAGAACCTGCGCTGCCCAACAGACTCGAGCTAGCTGTCCCGTGCTCTGTATGGGAACCTGGCCGTCGGGTCAGACTTGGCTCGAGCGACTATCGCGCATCCTGGCAGGCCAGGCACCTTGCCCTTTCCGCACGCCAGCCAGCTCAGTCGCAGATCCTGGTGCTCTCACCGCACCTGCGGTGCGGCGCAGGTGTCCGGGGCTCCAGCGGGTGGTTGGGCTGGAACCCGATCAGATCCTGTTCGGGGCCCTGGGTACCTGACCCTGCAGGATCGGCTCGACCAACTTGACGAAGCCCTCAGGAAAGAAGCGGTCTGACGAGCCCTGCAGCTCACAGAGTCGCCACCATCGGTGCTCGACGATCGATTCCGGCGATCGGTTGAACACTGGCGGGGCTTCTGCCTCCACTCGTGCCAAGAAGTAGGTTTCGCACTGGTCGATCATCTCCCCCTGGTGACGCATTCTGAACTGCGTCTCCCAAAGCATTGGCCCAATCTCGACCGAACGTCCCGTCCCCTCCTCCACTTCTCGTGCAGCCGCGGACCGGAACGCTTCGTCTTTCTTGAGCGCCCCGCCAGGCGGAACCCAGTAGGCGGCTGGGCCACAGCCATCCGCATCCGCCGGATCTGCGTCCTCGTACCTCACGAGGAGTACATTCGCGGACAATGTCAACGAGAACAACGCGAGCGACGAGACGTGCTTGACGGGTGGTCATCAGACAAGGATGCAGCCTGACGGCTTGGAACTGAGCGGCCCGGCCAATGCACCCTGACATTGTCGCGCCCCGCTGGCTGCGTCCGTTCCAGCGAGAGCCTGTGCGAAAACCCCAAAATCGCGAATCGCGTTCCCACTGCACGAGAGGATCGCGCGCCTGCAATGTGCTGTGGCCCCACTCCCGGGTCAATCCGCGCAAGCCTTAAGGGACAGGTCCCGACCGGCTCGACTTCTCACACAGTCTGGCGACACGTTCGGAAGCCCATACCTCCTGTGGTTTGGTGGCACCTTTCCCGAGATTGCAGTCGGAGGGCGGTAAGCTGAACAACACGAGCTTCTATGTATATCCAGAGAGGCCACTATGCAAGTTGGCTGATGTGGTCACTCACGTTAGTTGCGAGCAGAGTCCATCTATCAACAAGGAAGACCTGTACACCGGAGCACCGATCATGCACGCTTCAATCAAGCATGCTCGTGCGGCTGCAGGTTGAGTAGTTCCTGCAGCAACTCAAGATGCGCAAGACATTGTTCTCGGTCTGCGGCTCCTATCTTCGAGGCCGCCTCGTCACTGAAGAACCTTTGGAGGGCCGGAAGGAGACGTTGGGCAATTTGGTGAAAAGGCCATTCAAATTCGCTGATCGTCGCGGTCAAATCCTTGTTGGTAAGGTGGAAAGCACGAGCCCCGATCTTCTCACTCCAATCCTTCAAATACTCGTCGTCAAGGCGTGTATAGTCCGAAGCATCTTGATAGAAGTCAGACGCACGAATGTCGGTCAGCTTGAATCGCCTGTGCTTCTTTTCGGCCAGAAACTCGAACAGGATGCGAGCGTGGGCTAGATGTGAGTCCTCAACTGCGTTGGACACCAGGTTGCGGGTTCTAGCTGGCACCAACCACTGTATTGATGTCGGTAGGAATCTGAAGGCGAGCAAGATCTTCAATGAGAATGCGGCCTTCTGCCACGTCTCTTTGTTCCGAAGCCATCTGTAAGTCTTGGCGTACATGTTCACGTGAAACTCGAGCTTGTTCGATGCGTCCTCGATATTCGTTTCTGACATGTATCGATTCCACCCCCAACAAGTCGGTCGGCCCTACGCTCAATATAGCCGCTCCGGCTTCCTGACGGTGATTCGGCGAACTAGGGGTAGACGTCGCGGCAACTCGCTCTAGCGCGCCCACAGGTTGCTCACTAGGCCGGGAAAGCCCTTGGGCAGCCCGGGCGATCCACGCTCCCGGCGTGGATCGCAGGCGGCTTCCTACGGCCCGGAGAGGAACGCCTCCCACTCCTCGGGATTGTGGAACCGGCGCGTCATCTCATTCGAGCGCGTCTGCGCGCCGGACTGCCACAGCCGCATCTTCAGCGGGTCGCTATCGAGCAGGGTGCCGATCTTGCCCACGCCGTTGGCGATGAGCGCATCCTGAAGGAGATGAAATTGCTCATTGGCAAAGGGATTGTTAACCCACATGCCTCGAAAGTCCACCGCTGCCGTCCAACCCGGACGTAGCTTAGCCCCCTCGCCCTTGAGGGACTCGATCAGCCGTCGGACGTCCTCTGCCTCCAGCGCCTGGTCACAGGCGATGTCCATTCGCTGCCGTTCAGGGTCTGCCCTAGCCGAGTACATGGATTTCCAACCTCCGCGGTTGAATCTGCTTTCCAACCCATTGTAATATCGTGCTGCGCTGCAGCGTCGACCTGTCTGATCGCCGGCTCATCCCACCGATATGCCCCTCCCCTCACCCCGCCGAAACATAAGGCATCTCCGATCGCTCGATCCTCTCCACCGGCAGCACATCGATGATCTCGTACTGCCTCGAGCCCAGCCCCAGGCCCTCGGCGTACTCAGTCACCTTGTACGGATCCTTCAGCCGGCCGTGGAACCAGGTGAACGGGTGGCCCTCCCGCGAGACAATCTCCATGCTCGTCGGCAGGTTCTCCTCGATCAGCGGCGTCCTGGCCGTCACGTCGAGCACCGCCTGCTCGATCGCCACGATGTCATCCGACCCAAAGATGCCCGCGTCCGGCAGAATCGGCATACCGGTGAACCCAAAGCAGTCGCACACCGGTGTCATGTGCGTTGCCAGGTTGAGGAACGTTGCCTTCCCCGGCGCAAACGTCGAGAGGGTGATCGAGGCGCTAATCGCACACGCCTCCTGGAAGGCGAAGAAGTTAACCCCATCGATCTTCAGGCTGCCTTCGGGCGCGACCTTCAGGCACCGTCCGCACTGGTTGCACGGCTCGGGGTGCAGGTGCAGTTCCTCGGGATGCTCCTTGTCCTCCACCAGCGCCCCGTGCGGGCAGGCCTCGAGGATGCGCTTGCGGACCGAGGGATCAGGGCACTTTTCGGCGAACCAGTACCGGTCGAACTGCACCGTGTCGTGCATGGCACTACGCGTCTCGCTGATCATGCACCCCAGAGCCACGTTCTTGATCGCCGCGCCGAAGCCGCACGAGGGATGGCCTTTGACGTGGGCAAAGTCCACCAGGAAGGTGGCGTCCTGGATCAGGCCCGCCACCTTCCAGGTCCGTATGTTCTTGAACGGCCACTCATGGGTATAGAAGTACTTCTCGTCGGGTCCAGCGGCCGGGTACACCGGGCAGCCGAGTGTCTCTAGGGTGTACCCCCGCGCCTCGGCGCCGGTGACATCCCGGTTAAGGTCGCAGACAAACGGCTTGCCTCCGCCGTCCTTGACTGCCTGAACCACCCGCCGGACGAACACGGGGTGGACGGTCGAGTATCCCATCCCGTCGCCGGTGTGCATCTTGATCGCCACCGTCTCCCCCTTCACCCGGTCGCGCAGATGCAGCCGCTCGAGTATCAGATCGAGCTTGGCGGGCAGCGTCTCTTTGGCCTCAAGGCGCGCCTGCCGCGGTGAACCGAAGTAAACAACACTGGCCATCCTCATCCTCCTGCTACCGATGCGTTCGCCGGCGACCCGCCGGTCCCCCAATTCTGCCCGAGAATGCCCCGGGCGACAATCCTATTCTGCCACGTCTCTTCTCGCCCGCCCCTCATCCGGTGGGCAAGCCGGAGCGCCAAGGGCCTCGCATCGGCTACGCCGCTGCCCGGCCCATGGCGCCTCCCGCTTGAAGATCTTACCCCCTCTTCCTTCCGGGGCGAGGCCCGGAGAGGGTCTCTCCCCTCCCCCTTCCAGGAGGAGCCCAGGGTG
>CAYQUY010000068.1:0-10026 GCA_964420755.1 uncultured Anaerolineaceae bacterium | reverse complement strand
GAGGAGGCGGTTACTGTCGAGGCACAGTTGGGGAACGCAGTCGTTGCCGGAGGGTAGGTTGCCTGACCTGCGCGTGGGGCCGACGCGCTGCGCGCTCGCCTGCGGCTCGCGCTTGCGTCCCCTCGCCCGCTGCGGCTCACGCGCAGTCATTAGGCGGCTTCCCAAGACTAGCTGGCTCCGCTGAATGGCAACCGCCCCATGTAGGATTCCCAAGGGACCCTCGCCTTGTAGAACTGCCTCTATCTGACCTTCGCATACCTCCTGGCGATGTTTGCGGTTTCCCTTCGCCGAGCGCCTCGCGGGAGATCCTAGTTCCTACGAGCTCTCTTCCCGACGGCCTTCAGAAGAGCAACATGGATTGTCCCTCTCGGTGCCTTGACATTCGGAGGGCTGTTCTGGGTATATGGGAACCAGAAGGGGATCGTTTCCGATACGCTCTGGGGCATCAACCTGCACATGTTCTTCTTGGGCGCGATCCTTGGTGCCCTGATAGGCATAGGTGTCTCAGTGGCAGACGCAAGTCGCGACCACGGCGTGCCCTGGAAATGACAGCTCGTTCGCGTCTGACCCTCGCCAACACACGCTTCGATCGGTGGAACGACACACGGATGATGGTCAGGGATTCCTCGCCAAGGTGGAAATTCGCCGTGCCCACACCTCAACGCCATGGGGGGACTGTGTGTGAGGCCTCGAAAGTGACCCAATGGCCATACTCCGCTACGCGGCCGCCACCACACCCACGCACATCAGGGCGGCCCCGCTGCCCTCTGCAGGTCTCAACGGCGCCGCCCGCGCCCCCGTAAGCGAAGCCGAGAGTCTGCATTGGTGCCCCGCCCCAAGGTTGGCCCCGACACGGTCTTCCCGCTGCCTCTTCCGTCCCCTGAGCATCTGAAGCTGTTCACCTGCACCCCGCGACGGTGGTTTCCCTCCCAACTCACGCTCCCTTGTTCGTTCACATTACGACACTTGACCACAGGGCAACGGGGCCGAGCCCTTCACGGCCCATTGTCCGCCACGGCCATCTGCGCCTGGCGGTGGTCAACAGCCACCCCCAAGATCACATGTCCTCGGGCGGTGGAGAGGCGGGCGGGCGAGCAGGCACGCACCCCCTCGCCTTTTGACACCTGGGCAGACACGGGCGGAATATCTTCGAGGAAACCATCCCGTGGGCGCCCGAAGGCTCAAACCGTCTCATGTGTCTTGAACCCGAGCATACCTTGCAGAGACACCAAGGACCGTGGTACTCTCGTTCTGGCCCTGCATCCTGTGTGGTCAGCCAAGCTACCAACTGCACTATCTGACCGGCTTACCGTGCCTGTCCCACGCGTGTCTATTTCCACCCGAATCGAGAATCTCCGCTCAACGCTGCGGCGGCACTCGGACTGACACAGAAGCTGGTTCAGAAGACAGGGGCACCTGGTGCCAATGCAATCCCTATCCGAAGAGGCAGATGGCCTCCCGCTCTCGGCGCAGTTCGCCCTGGTGCTGTCGTTCCCCTCTCTCTTCTGGATGCTGGCCCTCTTATCCCCTTGGACTGACAAGACCAATAGCCGACTTCAGGTGGCCATTGCTGTTGTTCTCCTCTCCCTGTGGATGCTTGCCGTCGTCATCACGTTCAGGAGCCGCACGTGGGGTTCCGTCAAGCTGAAGCGTTTCGTTCAACGGAACCCTCAGCTCTGGATCGTGGCGATCTACCTGCTTCTGGCGTTGCGAGACATCAGCGTCATTCCCACGTGCGACAATGGGGGCTATTACAGGGGGATCCTGGAGGCAGTCGATCAGTTCAACTTCAACTTGGCGAGAAGTCTGCCGGCCATGAAGCTGGCTGGTCATCCGTCTCAGGCCTACACCGCCTACATGATGATGGGCCAGTTCCTGGATTTCGCCAACTTCCACATCGCCAATCTTCAGACCTACATCCTGCACGTCGTGGGAATCCTCTCGTTCTGGGGGATCGTTGGCTACTTGTTTCCTGGCGGGCACCGAAGCTGTGAGAGGCTGCTTGCGACGGCGCTGTTTGCCTTCACCCCTCTGGTCTTCGGCCTCTCTCTGACTGTCTCACCGGACTTCGCTGTCCTGGCGTTCCTCTGCCTAGTCATATGGAGCATCATGCGTGGATATACGGTTCTCACCGTGGCCGCCGGCGTGATGCTTTGCTTCTCCAAGGAGGCGGGGGCGTTCCTATATGCATGTCTCCTCCTGGGCGTATTCGGACTGTTGGTGCCGTATCGCGTCCTGACGAGCGGCGGCACTCGGACTCGAGTGCTGGGAAAGGAGCTGCGAGAGGTCGGGCATCTGCTGCTCCCGCTGGCCTTCTGCGCCCTCTACGTTGCCACAGACGGCCAGCTGTGGGGAGGCGCCACCGTGCGCACCCTGGCCGAACAAACAATGCTGTTCCCCTTGGATGCCACGACCCTGCGCGACAAGACGATCCAGATGTTCGTGGCGAACTTCAACTGGGTGGTCTGGGGTCTCATCGGGATGAGTATCGCGATTGCACTCCTCAGGCGCCGCGGGCACGTCCCCAAACCTCCTCGAGCGTCGCAACCCGGAATCTGGTTCTTGGTATTGGGTGTGACCTTGGCCGCCTTCGTCCTCGTGAACTACACATTCCGTACGTGGAACAATGCCCGGTACATCGTTCCCGTTTGTCTCTTCACGGTTCTCTTCCTGGTGAGGGCCCTGGAGAGTCTCGTGCGGCGGAGGACACTGCGCCTCGGCGTGCTGGCCGTTTGCCTTGGGCTCTTCGCGGCATCGTGCATCCGGACCTTCGACCCCGTGCTGTTGAGGCTCTTTCCTACCTTCAGGTTCGGCCAACACCGGATGAGCTTCTACAACTCGGTCGCTACCGTCTGCGATCTTACCCTCTACAACCATGAATACACCTACTACAACCGGCTGTTCGACCGATTCTTGACCGAGTCAGGATTCGACCCATATTCGGATCAATTCGCATTCTTCGTGGGAGGCCGATGGGAGACACTTGCCGTCCACAACATTGAGTTTCTGTGGGCCGGAGGGGGCATGCTGGGTCCCTTATACATTGATCCAGCATCCCGAACGCGTACGTATGATGCGGTGGGGAATCCGTTGCTGCGATCGACCATCTTCGTTTCCGGTGATACCGACGCATCGATCCTCCCTGAGCACGCCTTCTCGATTGAGCTGTTTTGGATCCGGAAGCTTCACGACTTGTCACTGACGGAGATGACGAACTACTACGAGGTGGTTCGGGAGATCCGCGTTGAGGAAGACGGATATTCCCTTGTGGGCTATGAGCTGGCCCGGAGAGAATGAGCACCGCAGGCGGGTAGGGCCGGAAGTCAGCTAGAATGCCTAGAGCACTTGAACAGGTGGAACCCGCAGGGGAGGCAGAGCGAGACCGAGCTCGTGTCGGCGAAGCCTGTCCCCCAAACCGAGCCTTGCCTTCTTCCCGCCCTCCCGCCAAGGGTCGTAGTCGGCACCGAGTCTGCCCATCAAGAAGGGTTCAGTGGCCTGCTGATGATCAGGAAACCCTAGGATGGATGGTCTCTAGGCCCCGGACGCAGTACCCAGCCGGAAGGATACTCAGCCGCAAGGTGTCCAGAGAGGCCCCAGTGGCCCAACCAAGAGTAGCTGCCATTCTGAACATGGAATCCGCCAAAGGCCTGCTGGGCACAAGGCTACCAGTTCGACGCCGCCACGATCCGGCGATGGGCCCGATCGCCTGCACAGTGCGCCGATCAGCGCACACCCCGAGATCGGATCTCCTTGCGCGCGGGAGAACGCACGGGCGCAGACGCCGATGTACCCCTTAAGGGGAAACCGTGATAAGATGGAAAGGACCGAGCATTTCGTTTGGGCGTCCGGCTTGCCGCCACACCCAGAGAGCAGGTTGGCGGCGTTTTCGTTACGGGTCAGGGCAACCGGCCTGGGCGAGGAGACAATCTGATGGAGAGCAAGCTGTACGTGGGAAACCTATCCTACAACACGACCGAGGATCAGCTGCGGACCCTCTTCTCACAAGTAGGGACCGTGACCTCCGTCACGATCATCAAGGACCGTGACACCGGTCGTTCCAAGGGATTCGGTTTCGTCGAGATGAGCACCCAGGCCGAGGCCCAGAAGGCGATTGCCACCTTTGCCAACTATGCGCTGGACAACCGCCAGCTGAACGTGAACATGGCCCGTCCCCGCGAGGAGCGGCCCGGCGGCTTCGGGGGCGGCAGGGGTGGGCGTGGCGGCCAGAGGCGCGATCGCGATCCTCGCTGGTAAGCCAAGCAAGACCATTCGAACCCCTGACTGCGACCGCACGACCCACCCCGTGGGGAGGTTGTGCGGTCACACTCTAGAGGGACCGGCGGGCGCATCGGTTGGCGCTGCTCCGGCCCAAGGGCTGAAGCCCGACCTCGCCTGCACATACATCCTGCGATGGCTTCCTTCCTTGGGGAACTGGCAGCCCTGGGCACCTCCCTGTGCTGGACGGGCTCCTCGACCTTCTTCACCTCTGGCAGCCGCCTCGTCGGGTCCGTCATCGTCAACCGTACTCGGCTTCTGGTCGCTGCCGGGTTGCTGGCACTGACCCACTGGTTTCTCCTGGGCCATCCCCTTCCGCTGACCGCGGAACCTCGCCGGTGGCTGTGGCTGAGTCTCTCCGGCGTTGTTGGCCTCGCGCTTGGCGACGCCTTCCTATTCCAGGCGTTCGTATGGATTGGTCCCCGCCTGACTATGTTGATGATGACCATGGCACCGGTGATGGGCGCCCTCCTGGCTTGGGCGGGGCTGGGTGAGCGAATGCACCCGGGCCAGTGGGCGGGCGTCATCCTGACGATCCTGGGAATCGCCTGGGTCGTGCTTGATAAGGGCAACTTGGGCGAGGCGGAGAACGAACGCCGGGACTATCGGCGGGGCTTGGTCTTCGGCCTGGGGGCGGCCCTCGGCCAGGCCGGTGGTCTGGTCCTCTCCAAGAACGGCCTGTATGGCGACTTCCCGGCCCTCTCAGGCAATGTCATCCGTCTTCTGGCCGCGAGCGTGGCCCTGTGGCTGGTCACCTTGTTGCAGGGTCAAGCCGGGCCGACCCTCCGGCGCCTATCGGAGCAGCCCAGAGCGCTCTTGCCGATCCTGGGCGGGTCCTTCTTCGGGCCATATCTTGGCGTCTGGCTCTCACTCGTCTCGATCCAGCACGCCACGATCGGCGTGGCCAGCACCCTCATGGCGCTTACCCCGATCTTCCTCTTGCCTGTCGGGCACTACGTGTACAAGGAGAAGGTGGGTTGGCGGGCGGTCGCCGGGACGCTGGTCGCCCTGGCCGGCGTGACCCTGCTCTTCCTGACCTGAGCATTCCAGCCTGTCCGCTCAGCCTCTCCGGAGGACAGGGAGTAGTCCTGGTAGAATGCCCCAGGCTCCCGCAGCCACGCGAGCCTTGTGGTTCGCGACCATCGACCGTTCGCCCTGAGGTCATCAAGGGAGCCCTTCTGCCGGAGCGGCCCTGGCGTGACTGAATCGTCGGGAGACAACCACCAGCCATCAACCTGTGGAGCAAACCCATGCCAGACCGAAGCATCCTGGAAACGATGAGCAAGTCTCAGCTGATCGATCTCCTCGAGGACGCCGCCAAGAACTGGCTGGCCCACGACGGCTTGTGGTTCCAGGCCGTCGAAGGCCGATTCGGCCAGGAGGCAGCCATCGGGTGTGACGCCGATGCGTGGCGTCAATTCACCGTCATCGAGGCGAAGCGGATCATGCAGCGCCATGGGATTGCCGAGGGCGGCGGGTTGAAGGCGCTTGAGCGCGCCCTGGCCCTCCGCCTGTACGCCCGCATCAACGAGCAAGCAGCCAAATGGATCGACGCCCGAACGCTGCGCTTCGAGATGAGTGCCTGCCGCGTCCAGGAGGCGCGCCAGCGGAAAGGGTTGCCCGACTTCCCCTGCAAGTCGGTCGGCATCGTGGAATACGGCGGCTTCGCCCGCGCCATCGATCCCCGAATCGAGACGCGCTGCATCGCCTGTCCGCCGGATGAGCACCCGGCCGAGTTCTGGTGCGCCTGGGAGTTCACCCTACCGAGGGGGGAATGAGCGCCAGGCCGGGGCCTCCCCGCCTGGCTGCGAGGCGATGCATGAGAAAGACCGGTGCCTCACATTCCCTCGCGGGAGCCCAGGCCAATGCCCGCCCTTAACCACTTCGATCTCCTCGCCCCCATCTACGACCGGCTGTTTCGCCAGCCAGACGACAGCCGGCTGACCGAGGCCGCTTCCCTGCCGATCCGAGGGCGCCTGCTCGACGTAGGCGGTGGGACCGGCCGGATGGCAGCCAAGCTGACCCCCGCGGCGGGCTTGGTCATTGTCGCTGACGCCTCACTGAAGATGCTCCGCCAGGCCCGCCGGAAACCGGCCCTGCTTGCCGTTGCAAGCCGTGCGGAACGCCTGGCTTTCGCAGACGGTTGCTGCGAGCGAATCGTCCTGGTGGACTCCTACCACCATCTTGAATGCCAGACGGATGCGCTGAGGGAGCTGTGGCGAGTTCTCGCGCCAGGCGGGCGCCTCGTGATTGAAGAACCGGATGTCCGCCTTCTGGCCGTGCGGCTTCTTGCGCTGGGCGAGAAACTACTGCTGATGCGGAGCCATTTTGTGCCCGCCGAACGCATTGCCGGGGAGCTGGCAGGGCTTGGCGCGAGCACCGAGATTCGCCGCGGCAGGAACACCGCCTGGGTCATCGCGGAGAAGCACTAGCCGCCGATCGTGCAGCCGGCCCCCATTCGAGTCCTGACCGCTAGGGCGATTCGGGACACAGGCTCTGGCGGGATTCAATCAGCCATCCCCGCCGAGCAGCTGACTTCCTGGCCATCGACGAGCACAACCCATTCCTCCCAGGCAGAGCCCTCGCTCATCCTGTACACGTGCTGCACCCGATACGGGGCCAGCAGGTCGGCAGCCGAAGCGAAGGCGCTTTGCGCGGCCGCGATCGAGAGATGATACGAGGGCCAGCCAACGTCGGCCCGCTGGGCGGCTAGCTGAGCCTGCTGGCAGGCAAGCTGGGGCAGTAGCTCAAGCCTGACCTCCTCCGGCGCCGATTGTGCCAGCCGGACGAGTTCCGGCGCGGCGTCATACGATAGGCTCGCCAGGTATGCGGCATCGATCCCACCGCTGGCCGCCATGCGCCCGGCGTTCTGCCGCACGATGAAGGCATCGACATTCAGCAGACTGAGGGAGGCGGCAAAGCCGACGACGCCCACGACCATCGCCATTGTGAACTGGCGCAGTCGGTTTGCCAGAAGGAGCCCCAGAAAGACCAGGAACATCAGCCCGATCCACAGGATGGCCACATGCGTGTACGTCCGTAGCCGGGTGAAACCATAGGCGCCCTCGTACAGCAGAAGCCGCATCAGGGCCGAGGCCAGAATCACCCCGACCAAGGCTACCAGGATGGCGCTGAGGGTGTTGAACACGCGCCGGGACCGCCGATCCTGCCGCCGCGTCCAGGTCGCCAGCCCCAGGATCATCCCCATCGTCAGAACGGATACCGCCACGAGCTCCCCAAAGCCCCGCCGGGCGTACTCCGAGTAGGTGAAGCCGGCTGCGGTGACGTTCGCCTGACCACCGAAGAGGTAGGCAAACTGCACCACCACAAACGACATGAAGAGCAGATCGACGGCGCCCAGCACGACGGCCGACTCCGTCAGGCCGAGGAAGGGGGCGAAGAGCGGCTTGGCCTCTCCGAGATACCGCCGCTCTCCCGGCTCGCGTAGCGCGACAGCCAGCGCTCCCAGGAAGAAGATGCCGCTGACGATCACCACTGCCGCCCTCAGCAGGAAATCGACCAGCCGGTCCAGCCCCAGCCAGTGCAGGACCTGCGTGAGGTACTGAGAGAACACCAAGTCTGCCGTGCTCAAGAGGAAGGCGAAGACGATGACAAGCGGCAGTGCCAGGAACAGCCCGCGGACGACGGCGCCCAGCCGGCTGCGCGCTCCCCGCTCCCCGACCAGGCACCTCCACGCCTCGCCCAGGACGTGCCAAGGCCTGGCCATCGCCTCCAGCGGCACGCAGGCCAGGGCAAGCCCCACGTCAAGCCAACCACAGCGCGCCAAGCCGCCGCTGCGAAAGAGGCGCACCCACAGCGCGAACAGGGCCAGAATCCCCACTAGGCCCAACAGGACAGTCATTGGCTCGAGGCGGATGAAGACCATCGCCGCGAGGAAGAGAATCGCCGGACCCAGGAACAGCGCCTCACGGGCAGGTCGCACGCGCTCAATGGCGGCAAGACCCAGCAGAGCAAGGATACACAGGCCAGCCCAAAGCAGGACCGACACCCCCAGAGGCCGGCCATAGAACAGGATCTCGACGGAAAGCCCCAGGCCAAGGGCGGCCAGCGTCATCCAGACCGCTGATCGCCAGGCCGGACGGGGCGTGAGTTCGGGTGTAGTCATATTGACCTCGTCTGGCATCCGTGACACCTGCAGGCGGTGAGTAGCCTACCCGCACTCTACCCTCCACCGCGGCCCGCGTCAAGCACACGAGTGCAGCCAACGTCGCCCAGGGCTGACATGACGGCAAGCCAGCGAGCAACCGGGAACAAGGAGGAGGACGAAGAGCAGCCCCGGCTGGTGCTCAGCCCTCCGGGAGGAGGCTGGGCATCCCGGCCGGGGCTGCCCCTCTTCTACGATGCGATCGTCCGAGTTCTAGCCTCTGCTGAAAGAGGCCGCCGAGAGGAGGAGAGCAGGCTCAGCTGCCGTCTCATCCCCTGCAGGGTCAGTGCTTTCAGCATATGCCTCTAGAACACCCGACACGGGTGCTGCGCCTCTCAGACGCTAGTCCTCATCCTCTTCGTCGGGCTTGGGCTTCCGCCCCCAGGTCAATCCCCAGATCAGGACGGCTGCTCCTGCCCCGAGGCCAAAGAAGCCGATCGTCGCGCCGCCGGCGACCCAGTGGCCAACCAGGACGAAGGTCGCCAGCAGAGCGAGCATGGCCGCCATGGGGAGCTGCCAGCCCTGCCCCTCAAGCTTGAGGACCTTCACCACCATCCAGCCGGCGCCCACGCCGAACACCAGCGCCCCCAGCGCCCGAACGAAGTAACCTATGATCTCCAACGTGACCTTGAAGTCTTCGATGTCCATCGATAACCTCCATTTCGGATTCGCGGCGCCGCGCGGAGTATAGACCTCTTCTGGCAGCCCGCATAGCCCGCGTGCCCAGAGGGCTCGCAGGCACCCTGCCCTGCCCCCCATCTGCCAGGCCCAGGCGTCTTCTGGACAGCCTCCCCGACGGGTGATATCATCCGGGCAGAGTCAAGACCATGGCAGCGAAGAAGAAGCCGCAACTCTCCCGCAGTGAGCGCCGCCGACTGCGCACGCAGCAGGTGCTCTTCACCGTCATCGCCGTGCTCGTCATCGCCTCCTTCGTGATCTCCTATCTCGCCAGATAGTTGGCCAAGCCGCGTGCACCTGTCGTCCACCCCGCTGGGCGGTCCCTGAAGCATCTGGCGCGCCTATAATAGGGGCATCAGGTACCCTGCGCCGAAGGCGCACCTCGCACTGGAATGTCCCGCTCGTCGAGCCGAACCGACGCCATTCTGGAGACTGCTATGAGACCATCCTACGAAGACAAGTCCTTCTGGCTGAAGCATGCCGGTCCCTACACTCCGAGCCCAGGGCTCCAGGGGGAGCAGACAGCCGACGTGGCCATCATCGGCGGGGGATACACCGGCTTGGCTACCGCCTACAACCTGCGGCAGGATGAGCCGACGATGCGGGTGGCTGTCCTCGAGTCGCACGTCGTAGGATACGGCGCCAGTGGTCGCAACGGTGGCTTCAACATGACCCTGTTCGGCCTCGAGCCAGCGGTCACCAAGGCACTCTTCGGCCAGGCGCGCACGGTCGAGGCCCATCGGTACATGGAGCGGGCGGTCGATTACCTTCGAGACCTGGTAGCCAAACACAACCTCAAATCCGACTACGAACACCCCGGCTTCCTGCGCGTCGCTACAACCCCTGGTTTCGTCCGGCGGATCCAGCACGACATGGAGATCCTGACCCAGATGGGGATCGGCGGGCTT